>JBEEIN010000068.1:0-3361 GCA_041169825.1 Pseudomonadota bacterium | reverse complement strand
GCCGATCAGCTTGTCCGCACCGCAAAAGGGGTGGTCATCAACGAAATGCAGGGCAACCCCTTGCAGAGCGACATCACTTATCGCGGTTTCACCGCATCGCCGTTGCTTGGCACGCCGCAGGGCCTATCGGTCTATCTCGATGGGCTGCGGGTCAACCAGCCCTTCGGCGAAGTGGTAAACTGGGACCTTATCCCCACTTCGGCGATTGACCGGATCGACCTGGTCGCGGGTTCGGCCCCGCAGTTCGGGCGCAATTCTCTGGGCGGCGCGTTGGTCGTGCGGACCAAGGATGGCAAGAGCGATCCTGGTGTCGGGCTTGAGGCGAGCCATGGTTCCTTCAACCGCTTCACTGCCAATGCCCAGTGGGGCGGACAAACCAGCAACGGCCTCGACTGGTTCGTCACCGCCGATCACTTCCGCGAGGATGGCTGGCGGGATTTTTCACCTTCGCGGGCAACTCGCGCCTTCGGCAAGCTGGGGTGGAGTGATGCGCAAAGCCAGGTGTCGCTGTCGGGAACGTTCGCCGATACCGATCTCAACGGCAATGGCCTTCAGGAAATGCGCCTGCTCGCCGCTGACCGGTCGAGCATCTACACCGCTCCCGACAACACCCGCAGTCGGGCGTGGCTATTGAACCTCAAAGGTAGCCATGCGCTGTCCGACACGATCAGCTTCAGCGGCAATGTGTTCTGGCGACGCACCCGTACCGCGACCTATAACGGCGACGTGAACGACAATTCGCTGGGCCAGAGCCTGTATCAGCCCAATGCCGCCGAGCGGACCGCGCTGACTGCTGCGGGCTATACAGGGTTTCCGGTGGCTGGTGAGGACCAGGCCAACACCGCATTTCCCAAGTGGCGTTGTATCGCCAATGTCTTGCTCAACGAGGAGCCGAACGAGAAGTGCAATGCTCTCGCCAACCGTTCGTTGACGATGCAAAGCGAATGGGGTTTCGGCGGCGAACTGATGGTGCGCAAACCTATCGGGGGCATCGAACAAAGCTTGACGCTCGGTCTGTCCTACGTGAATGCCCGCGCCGATTTCGCGCAGAGCACGCAGTTTGGGTACCTCCTGCCTGATCGCAAGGTGATCGCCGTCGGCGGCCTCGGCGCGTTCGCCGATGGCACTCAGAATTCCGAAAGTGCCTTCGATGCGCGGGTCGACCTCTACAGCCGCACCGCCAGCATCGGCCTCTACGCGCTGGAAAGCGCGCAGTTGGCCAAGAGCCTACAGCTGGATCTGGGCGGGCGCTATGATCGCACCTCGATCCACAACCGTGACCGGATCACTCCCGGCGGTGGCACCGGTTCCCTCGATAGCGATCCAGTCTACGATCATTTCAACCCTTCGGCCTTGCTATCCTGGCAGCCATTCAAGGGGGCGGAACTCGCGCTGTCCTGGTCCCAAGCCTCGCGCGCACCCTCGGCGATCGAGCTGGGCTGTTCGGACCCGGCCAGCCCGTGCCGACTGCCCAATGCGCTCGCGGGAGATCCGCCGCTGCGGCAGGTGGTCGCGCAGACCATCGAAGCGCGGGCTTCGCTGCGACGTGATACCTGGACGCTGGGTGGCAGCCTGTTCCGGACAGATGCCAGCGATGACATCCTGTTCGTCACCGACGATCCCTCAGGGTTCGGCTATTTCCGCAATTTCGGGAAGACCCGGCGACAAGGTTTCGAAGTCGAAGGCACGCGTAAATTCGGTACGCTGTCGCTCTCGGCAAGCTACACATATCTCGATGCGACCTACCGCACACCCGAAGCGGTTAGCGGTTCGGCCAACTCTACAAACGATGCGGTCGCACCTGGCTTTGAAGGGAGCATCGCGATCACGCCGGGTGACCGCATTCCGCTGATTCCGCGCCATCTGTTCAAGGCTGGTGCGCAATGGGCCCCGGTTCCGCAAGTGCGCTTCAACTTCGACATGATCGCCGCGAGCGGCGTCTATGCGCGGGGCAACGAAAACAACCTCCATCAGTCTGACGGAGTTTATTTTCTGCATGCCGGCAAGACCGATGCCTATGCGTTGATCAATCTTGCGATGGAAGTCAGTCCCGCCAATATGGTCACGCTGTTCGCCACCGTGCGAAACCTGTTCGACAAACAGTATGCCACTGCCGCCCAGCTAGGGCCGACCGCGTTTGATGCCAGTGGCAACTTCGTCGCGCGGCCCTTTGCCGGGCCAGTGATTGGAGGCGAGCGGCCACTGTTGTCGTCCACCTTCTACGCGCCAGGTGCGCCGCGATCAGTTCAGGTAGGCGCGCGGCTAAAGTTTTGAGTTTTGAAATACTGCCGACCGAACTTTAGTAGTCGAGCGACTGGTTTGAGCAGATAGTTCATGCAACCGCGCAGAATGGGGGCCACCTTACCGTAACTCAAGATAAAAAGTCTTAACTTTAATGCTATATTGAAACCTTGCGGTTCCCCTTACCTGTGCGCTTGCAGCCGCTGTTTCCTTCGGGCGAAGCGTGGCAGCGTGGCACCAGCCCCTCAAAGCATTGATGAGAAGAAGCATGCTTCAAGCGGCAGCATGGCGGCACCAATTGCGCAGGCATCGACTTTGGTTTGAGACAGCACCAACTGGGGCAGTGGCCGCGGCTCGTGGCGGCGGGCATCATCGAACAGCTCGATCGCCGGGATGATTTTCTCGGCCAGACTTTGCGGCAGACGGCCTCCCAAAACGATCGCCTCCGGATCGAGCAATGCGGAAATGGATGACGCAATCAGGGACAGCGGATCACGGCTCTTTTCGATCCACTCGTCCACGCCCGGCCAATCCGGATCGAATTTGGCCAGCATTTCCGAAATACCGTCAAGCTCCACACCGTGGCGGCGCAGCGACTGCAGCAGGGTTTCCAGCGTGGGCAGCTGATATAGTCGCCAGGGCAGGATCAGACCAATTTCACCGCCATTGCCATGCGTGCCGCGCATAAGGCGATGGTTGGCGATTACGCCTCCGCCGATGCCGGCCGCGACGAACACGTAGACGAAATCAGAATAAATCCGACCTGCGCCCAGGAAGCTTTCGCCGATGGCGGCGGCATTGCCATCGTTCTCGACCCAGGCGGGCAAGCCAAGCGCTTCACTGAACAGGTCATCAAGCGGCACCATCGCCCATTCGTCGAGCGCGGGCGGCGGATTGTAGCGTGCCTTACCATCAAGGCAGTAGCCCGATATCCCGATCCCGATCCCGACCAGGCGTTCACGGGCATCGGGTCGCGCAGTGAAGAACTGTTCCTTGGCTTCAGCGATCTTTCCGAAAACGGCGCGCCGGCTCATCACCGGCATGTCGAAATAGGCATAGTCGACCACGTTTCCAGCGAAGTCCATGAGCAGGATCGACATCGCATCGGTCATCAGCGCCA
>JBEEIN010000067.1:0-9498 GCA_041169825.1 Pseudomonadota bacterium | reverse complement strand
TTGACGGTGACCATGCCGCAACCCGCGCTGCCGTGGCCGCGGCGCTGGCTGCAGGCCAGTGGCCCAGCGAAGGTTTGCCCGAAGCCGACCTCGACACGATCCGCGATCAGTTCCGCCGCTTTACCGAGGCAGAGATCCTACCCCATGCCCACAAGTGGCACCTCGCCAACGATCTAATTCCCGATGCCACGGTTGCAGCCATGGCCGAACTGGGCACTTTCGGCGCGACGATCCCGGCCGAGTTCGGGGGGCTGGGGCTGAGCAAGCTGGTGATGTGCGTAATCACCGAGGAGCTGTCACGCGGCTGGATCGGCGCCGGCTCGCTCGGCACCCGCAGCGAGATTGCGGGCGAATTGATCGCCATGGGCGGAACGCCGGCGCAGCAGCACCACTGGCTGCCGAAGATCGCCAGCGGCGAGATTTTGCCCACTGCCGTCTTCACCGAGCCCGATACCGGCTCCGACCTTGGCTCGCTCCAGACCCGCGCCCGGCTGGTCGATGGCCAATGGGTGATTGACGGGGCCAAGACCTGGATCACCCACGCCAGCCGGTCAGACCTGATGACCCTGCTGTGCCGGACCCGGTCGGACACGCAGGGCTATGCCGGGCTGTCGATGCTGCTCGTCCCCAAGCCGCGCGGGTCAGAGGCCGATCCGTTCCCGGCAGAGGGCATGAGCGGCAGCGAGATCGAGGTGCTGGGCTATCGCGGCATGCGCGAATATGCGCTGCAGTTCGATGGCCTCACCGCGCCGGGCGATGCGCTGCTCGGCGGGGAAGAGGGCCAGGGCTTCAAGCAGCTGATGCGCACCTTCGAGGCGGCGCGGATCCAGACCGCCGCGCGCGCAGTGGGTGTGGCCAAGCGGGCGCTCGAGCTGGGGCTGGACTATGCCCTGCAGCGCAAGCAGTTCGGCAAGGCGCTGATCCACTTCCCGCGCGTGGCCGACAAGCTGGCGATGAGCCTGACCGATTTCATCCTCTCGCGTGAGCTGACCTATGCGGCCGCGCGCGCCAAGGATACCGGCAAGCGCTGCGATATTGAGGCCGGCATGGCCAAACTGCTCGCCGCCCGCGCAGCCTGGGCCAATGCCGATGCCAGCCTGCAGGTCCACGGCGGCAACGGCTATGCGCTGGAGTTCGAGATCAGCCGCGTGCTGTGCGATGCCCGCATCCTCAACATCTTTGAAGGCGCGGCCGAAATCCAGGCCCAGGTGATCGCGCGCGGGCTGCTGGAAGGGCGCAATTGATGAGCGGTTGGCAATCATGGATTGGCCGCGAGGAGCAGCGCAGCGATCGCACCGACCCCGGCCTGTTCACCCGCTGGTGCGCCACGCTTGATCGCCCGGCTCCAGCCGATGGGCTGGTGCCGCAGGGCTTCCATTGGTGCCTCTGCACCCCCGATGCGCCAACCGCCCAGCTGGGCCCGGATGGTCACCCCCGCCGCGATGACAGTCCCGAGAGCTTCCTGCCACCGGTCCCGCTGCCACGCCGCATGTGGGCATCGAGCAAGGCCGAATTCCTTGCCCCGCTCAAGGTGGGTGAGGCGGTGACGCGGACCTCGCGGGTTGGTGCGGTAACCGAAAAGACGGGCGGCAGCGGCACGCTGGTGTTTGTGGACGTGCTGCATGAAACCTGCGGTGCGGCAGGCCTTGCCGTGCGCGAAGTCCAGTCGCTGGTCTATCGCGCGCCGGCTGCACCGGGTACTCCACCCGCGCCGCCGCCGCTGGGCGAAGGGCGGTTTGACCCAACCGGGTGGGACCAGCACCGCGTGATCGAACCCGATGCCCCCTTGCTGTTCCGCTTCTCAGCGCTGACCTTCAACAGCCACCGCATCCATTACGACGCGCCTTATGCCACCGGCGAGGAAGGCTATCGCGGACTGGTGGTGCACGGGCCGCTGACGGCAACGCTGCTGCTTGACCTGGCGCAGCGCACCCTGGGCGACAATGCGCTCAAGACCTTCGCATTTCGCGGGATGAGCCCCGCAGTTGCGGATGAGCCGTTGCACCTGGTGATGCGGGGATCGGGCGATGCGATCGAACTGGGGGCCTTCGCCGCCGATGGCCGCCAGGTCATGTCGGCTTCCGCCACCGCTTAAGCTTTTGGTAAGTGCGGGGGCGGAAAAGGGCCCCATGGCCAAAGCCCTCGCCTTCGCTGCCGCGCAATCGGGCAAGCTGCTGTGCAGATCGGTCGTTTGTGGCTGCGCGCTTGCGCTGATCCTGGCTGGTTAGGTGTGCAGCAGCCGCCACAGCGCGGCGAGCGCGGTGGCGCCCAGCACAAAACCGACGAACAGGCGCCAGGCCGTATCGCTGACCTTGCCAAAGGCTCTGTTGCCCAGCGTGTTGCCCAGCAGAACAGCCGGGAACAGCAGCGCGGCCAGCCCCAGCTCGCGCCAGGTCGCGACCCGCAGCACCACGGCTGAGCTGACCCCCGCGACTGATGTGGCGATAAAGATCGTCATCATCGAAGCGCGCGCCAGCTGCGGGGCGATCTGCCGTCGCAGGTAAAATGGCACCACCGGCACGCCCGGCATCCCGGCGAACCCGGTAAGTACGCCGCAGGCAATCCCGGTGCCACCCGTCTCGATGCTTGACGGCTGGTGCCCGTCCGGCCGTTTGGGCAAGAGGATCATGCCAAAGGCGCCCAGCGCAACGACGGCAATGATTAGCCGCGCAAGCGCCGGATCGGTGATCGAGAGCAGCCACACGCCGAGCGGCGTTGCCAGCATGGCCAGGCCGCCGATGACAAAGGCCGATTTCTCGCTGTTGCCAAGCAGGGCCTTCAGTCCGACCAGGCCGATGAAGATCCCCAGCCAGTTTGAGGTGACCACGGCTTCAGAGGGCGGGATCGCCAGGCCCAGCACCGGGACCAGCAGGATGGCCATGCCAAAGCCGGCGAGCCCGCGCACAAAGGCCGCCGCCAGCGCGGCAGCCAGGGCGATAGCGATCTGGTCCCCCCCAAGCCCGAACAAGTCAGCGCCGATCCGGTGCTGTGGCCTCGGCCTTGAGCAAGGCGATCGCCTCGCCCAGCGGCATGACCTTCTGGTGTTCGGCCCCCAGGGTGCGGAGCGCGACGGTGCCTTCCTCGGCCTCGCGCTTGCCGACCACCAGCAAGTGCGGGACCTTTTGCAGCGAGTGTTCGCGGACCTTGTAGTTGATCTTCTCGTTGCGGCAGTCGGTCTCAACCCGGATGCCCGCGGCCTTGAGCTGCTGCTCCACTTCGGCGGCATAGCCATCGGCATCCGAAACGATCGTCGCGACCACGGCCTGGACCGGGGCCAGCCAGACCGGCAGCTTGCCGGCAAAGTGTTCGATCAGGATGCCGATGAAGCGCTCGTACGATCCAAAGATCGCGCGGTGGAGCATGACCGGACGGTGCTTCTCGCCGTCCTCGCCGACATAGCTGGCATCCAGCCGTTCGGGCAGGACGCGGTCAGACTGGATCGTCCCGACCTGCCAGGTCCGGCCGATCGCGTCGGTCAGGTGCCATTCCAGCTTGGGCGCATAGAACGCGCCTTCGCCCGGGAGCTCCTCCCAGCCGTATTCCTCGGTCGCCAGCCCGGCCTCGATCACGGCGTTGCGCAGCTCGTTCTCGGCCTTGTCCCAATCGGCGTCGCTGCCAAACCGCTTTTCGGGGCGCAGCGCCAGCTTGATCGAATAGGTGAAGCCAAAGTCCTTATAGACCCGGTCCGCCAGTTCGCAGAACGCGCGCACTTCAGAGACGATCTGGTCTTCGCGGCAGAAGATGTGTGCATCGTCCTGGGTGAACTGGCGCACCCGCATCAGCCCGTGCAGCGCGCCGTGCGGCTCGTTGCGGTGGCAGCAGCCGTTTTCGTAAATGCGCAGCGGCAGGTCGCGGTATGACTTGATCCCCTGGCGGAAGATCAGGACGTGGGCCGGGCAGTTCATCGGCTTGAGTGCCATCCAGTCGGCCTCGCCCGAAATCACCGGGCCTTCGTCCTCGACGTTTGGCACTTCGTCCGGGATCACGAACATGTTCTCGCGGTACTTGCCCCAGTGGCCGGACTGCTCCCACTGGCGGGCGTCCATCACCTGCGGGGTCTTGACCTCGCGGTAACCGGCGCCGTCAATCGCACGGCGCATATAGGCTTCCAGCTCACGCCAGATCAGATAGCCCTTGGGGTGCCAAAAGACCGAACCGTGCGCTTCCTGCTGGAGGTGGAACAGGTCCATCTCGTTCCCCAGCTTGCGGTGGTCGCGCTTGGCGGCCTCTTCCAGCCGGGTCAGGTGGGCATCGAGCTGCTTCTTGTTGAGCCAGCCGGTGCCATAGATCCGGCTCAGCATCGCGTTGTTCTGGTCACCGCGCCAATAGGCGCCCGAAACGCGGGTCAGCTTGAAGGCCGCGGGATCAAGCTTGCCGGTGCTGGGCAGGTGCGGGCCGCGGCACATGTCGAGCCAGTCATCGCCTGACCAGTAGACCGTCAGCGGCTCATCCCCGGGCAGCTCGGCCGCCCATTCGGCCTTGAAGCTTTCACCCTGTTGCTTCCAGCGGCTGATCAGCTGCTCGCGGCTCCAGACCTCGCGGCGCAGCGGCTTGTCGGCCTGGATAATCTTGCGCATCTCGGCCTCGATTGCCGGCAGGTCCTCGTCGGTGAAGGGCCGGTCCTTGGGCGCGAAATCGTAATAGAAGCCGTCGTCCGTGCTGGGGCCGAAGGTGATTTGCGTGCCGGGGAACAGCGCCTGCACCGCTTCGGCCAGAACGTGGGCATAGTCATGCCGGGCCAGATCGAGCGCTTCCGCTTCGTCCCGCGAAGTGACCAGCGCCAGCTGCGCATCGCCGGTGAACGGGCGGGTCAGGTCAACCAGCTCGCCATCGACCTTCGCGGCCAGCGCCGCCTTGGCCAGGCCCGGGCCGATCGCCGCGGCAACGTCAGCCGGGGTCGATCCCAGCGGCATTTCGCGCACGGAACCATCGGGCAGGCTGATCTTCACTAGTTCGGACATGGTTACTCTCGTCTCATTTGCCGGGCGCTTTGGCACAGGACTGCGCGCACCGAAAGGGGCGGCGTTATTGTCAGCAGGATCGAGAGGTAACGCCGACCACCCCGACCCTTACCCCGGGCCCGGGCAGCGGCGCGCTGTTCGCCTCAGGCGAAAGCGGTCCGCCCCGGGTGGCCCGGGGTGGTGGTAGTAGTCTGGAACAGGGTGCTGTTGGGCTTCATCACTCTCCCTCTAGCAGGGCGTTGAAGACCGGGCAACTAAACCGAAAAGCGCTTTTGCCCCGCCAACACGGTCATCCGCTTGGTCCCGGCCAGGGCCGTGCCCTTCTGTCTGACGGTCGCCAGGAAGCGGTATTCGCCCGTCGCTGCCTTGGGGGTAAGCTCAAGCGCCAGGTAACCGCGCTGGCTGGTGTCGCACCATTTCAGCCCGGGGCTGGCCGCCATGACATCCTGTGCCAGTGCATCCGGCTTGATCCAGCCAAGGTACTGCTCATACCCGGGAGAGGTAACGCTTTGCCCGGCCATTTCGACGCCAACCCGTTCATTCTTGTAGCTGTGGTCAAAGGCCCAGGCATTGTGGCTGTCACCCGCCAGAACCAGCAGGTTGGCATTGGCATCGAGCGCGGACTGGTACAGCCGCTCGCGCGCCGCGGGATAGCCAGACCACATGTCCATCGCATAGGGAATGCCGCTTTGCTGCATGCGGGCGGCAGCCAGGATGCGGCCGCGCATTGCCGGATCGATATCCTTGGCCATCCCGGCGACCAGGTCCTTGCCGAAGCCGAACTGCCCGAGGATGATCTGCTGGGCGAGGACCTGCCAGGGCTTGCCGGCCTTGGCGGACTGCTTGAGGCTTTTGGCAAGCCAGGCTTCCTGCTCTGCGCCCATCAAGGTGCGGGCCGGGTCGCGCCAGGCGCCATCGCGGAAGGCGACCAGCGCCGCTTCCAGTTCGGGCCCGCGCTTGCCCTTCATCAGGTCCGCGAGGTCGAACGGCTTTTCGCGGGCGACATGGCGGGTCTCAAGCCGGAACAGCGTGGCCAGCTTGCCGATCTCGTACTGCGCCCAATAGTCCTCCGAGACCGGCAGCCATTCGCGATAGACCTTCTCGGAAACGCTCTTGCGGATCGAATAGGGCCCTTCGGTTTCGGGCTGGTGGTTCTCCGCGCCATCCTTCCACGCATCGTTCGCGACTTCGTGATCGTCCCACATCGCGATCATCGGATAGAGCTGGTGCAGTCGCTGCAGGTCCGGGTCGAGCCGATAGGTGGAGAAACGCTCACGATAACCGGCCAAGGTCACGGCCTCATCGACCGGGACCAGGCGCTCGGCCAGGCCCTCTCCAGCATCGGGATATGTGCCGCGGGCATATTCGTAGAAATAGTCGCCCAGGTGGAGGACCAGGTCGAAATCGTCTGCCCCGCCGGCCTGTTGTCCGGCATGGCCATAGGCGTTGAACCAGCCAAAGCCGTAATTGGAACAGGAAAAGACCGCGATCCTGAACTTGTCGACCTTGCCCACCGGCAGGGTCTTGGTGCGGCCGACCGGTGACTTTTCGCCGTTGGGCGCGATGAAGCGGTAGAAGTACCATTTGCCCGGCTGCAGTCCCTTGGCCCAGGCGCGCGCGCAGCAATCGTTGGCGGGGGAAGCGGTTACCGTCCCGGTGGTGACGATCCGCGCGAACCCATCGTCTTCGGCCAGCTCCCAAGTCAGCGCAGTCTCGTCAGCGCTGGCATAGCGGGTCCAGAGCAGGACCCGGTCGGGGCCCGGCTCGCCGCTGGCGACGCAGTGGGTGAAGCCCTTGCCCGCCTGGGCCAGGGCCGGAGTGCCGATCCCGGCCAAGCCCAGCAGGCCCAGCTTCAGCGCCTGGCGACGGTTGGCGGCAAGGCTTGGCGCGGCGGGGGACTCTGGCAGCATCGTGTTTCTCTTCCTGATCGTTGGCGGCAGACTAGCCTTGAATTGTGACGGAGCAATGGCGCAGAGATGCCATGATGACACCGACCCGCTTTCATGCCTTGGCCGATGGCCGCCGCCTCGCCTTTCGCCATGTGCCTGGGGCTGGCCCGACGATCGTGTTCCTGCCCGGCTACATGTCCGACATGGCCGGGGGCAAGGCGACTGCGGTGTTTGACTGGGCCATGGGCCAGGGCCGCGCCTGCCTGTTGCTCGACTATTCCGGCTGCGGCGAAAGCGATGGCAGTTTTGCCGATGGCACGCTCAGCCGCTGGCGTGATGAGGTGCTGGATCTGATTGCGGCTCAAACAGCGGGGCCGGTCGTACTGGTCGGCTCCTCGATGGGGGGCTGGCTGATGCTGCTGATCGGCCTGGCATTGGGCGAACGCCTTGCCGGCCTGGTCGGGATCGCCGCCGCGCCAGACTTTACCGACTGGGGCTATGACACCGGCCAACAGGCGCAGTTGGCCAGCGGCCAGACCGTGCTGGAAGACAATCCCTATGGCCCCGAACCAACCCCGACCCATGCCCTGTTCTGGGCCGACGGGCAGGCGCAGCGGCTGCTGGGCCAGCCCATCGCCATCACCTGTCCGGTCCGCCTGCTCCACGGCCAGCGCGACCCCGACGTGCCGTGGGAACTGGCGCTGACCCTGGCCGAACAGCTTCATTCGGATGATGTTCAGGTGACCCTGATCAAGGACGGCGATCACCGCCTCAGTCGCGATGCCGATATCGCGCTGCTGCTGCGGACGCTAGAAAGTCTCTTTGGTGCGGAGCTGCCATGATCCTCTCTATCCTGCTGCCCCTGATTGCCCAGGTCGGGCCCAGCGTCGGCGTGGGCGCGGGCGGCTCGCTGCCCCAGGCCCCGCTTGAAATCCCGCGCAAGAAGGCCGAGGCCGTTGCCCCGCCCGCACGGCTGACCCCGGCTGCGCAGTGCCGCAAGCTGCTGGCCGACAATCCTGCCCAAGCCGTGGCCTTTGCTGAACACCGGCTCAAGGACCTCAAGGGTTCGGCCCGCGCCGAGCCTGGGCAATGCCTTGGCATGGCCCTCGCCGCGCAGGGCAAGTGGGAGGCGGCGCAATCTGCTTTCACGGCGGCGCGGGAGGTAACGCCCGCTAGTGAACCGGCCAGCCGCGCAAGGTTAGGCGGGATGGCCGGCAATGCCGTGCTGGCGCTGGGCAAGCCCGACACCGCCTTGGCCCTGCTCGACCAGGCCCACGGCGAGGCCTTGGGTGCCGGCGATTCCCGATTGGCCGCTGAAATCTCGATCGACCGCGCCCGGGCGCTGGTGGCGCTCAAGCGCGATGGCGATGCGGCGACGGCCCTGGCCACAGCGCGCGCCAACGCGGCCGAGAATGGCCAGGGCTGGTTGCTCTCGGCCACCCTCTCGCGCCGGCAGGGCAAACTGGCCGAGGCGCAGCAGCAGATCCTGGTTGCCGCGCAGCTGATGCCGCTCGATCCCGAAGTGGGCCTTGAGGCTGGGGTGATCGCCATGCTCGCTGGCAGGGAGGATGCCGCAAGGCGTTCATGGTTGTCAGTGGTCAAAGCCGCGCCAGGCAGCGATGCGGCCCGGACGGCGCAATCCTATCTTGACCAGCTGGGCCCAGACCCGGCACCATCAGGCCGGTGATACCGCTATCCGTCCTTGATCTGATCCCCGTCCGTGAAGGCGGGACCGTGGCCGAAGCCCTGGCCAGTGCCGCCAGTCTGGCCCGCGCGGCCGAGGCGGCCGGCTACCGGCGGTTCTGGGTCGCTGAGCATCACGGGATGGACGGGATTGCCGGCGGGGCGACGGCGGTCACGCTTGCCCACATCGGCCATGCTACCTCGACCATTCGGATCGGCGCGGGTGGTATCATGCTGCCGAACCACAACCCCTTCGTGATTGCTGAGCAGTTCGGGACGCTCGATGCTCTGTTCCCCGGAAGGATCGACCTGGGGCTGGGCCGGGCGCCCGGTGCAGACAGCCGCATCGGCCAAGCGCTACGCAAGGACCTGATGCGGGCTTCGGAGTTCTTCCCGCAGGACGTGGTTGAACTGCGCGCGCTGGTGACCGGAGCGCCCGAGCTGGCCTTGCGCGCCACGCCGGGACTGGGCGCGGCGCTTGAATTTTGGATCCTCGGCTCCAGCCTGTTTGGTGCCCAGCTCGCAGCGGCCTTGGGCATGCCCTATGCCTTTGCCTCGCACTTTGCACCCGATCACCTTGATGCCGCGATTAAGCTCTATCGTGAGCGTTTCACACCCTCGCCGGCGCTCGCCAAGCCGTATGTCATGGCGGCGATGACCGTGCTGACAGCCGGATTGGCCAGGCCCTGCGCAAGGATCTGATGCGTGCTTCGGAGTTTTTCCCGCAGGACGTCGTCGAATTGCGCGCCTTGGTGACCGGTGACCCGGAACTGGCCTTGCGCGCCACGCCGGGTCTTGGTGCGGCGCTGGAGTTCTGGATCCTTGGCTCCAGCCTGTTTGGGGCGTCGCTCGCCGCCGCCCTGGGCATGCCCTATGCCTTTGCCTCGCACTTTGCGCCCGATCACCTTGATGCGGCGATCAAGCTCTACCGCGAACGCTTTACCCCTTCGGCCGCCCTTGAGCGT
>JBEEIN010000066.1:0-2666 GCA_041169825.1 Pseudomonadota bacterium | reverse complement strand
CTACACCCCGCCCGCCTGTTAGGCGCGCGCCACTTCCAGCGGGAGCGATTCCATGTCCGATATCAAGCGCGTTGTCCTGGCCTACTCCGGCGGTCTCGATACCTCCGTCATCGCCAAGTGGCTGTCCGTGGAACGCGGGCTGGAAGTGGTGACGTTCACCGCCGACCTGGGCCAGGGCGAGGAAATCGAGCCAGCCCGCGCCAAGGCCCGCGCCATGGGCATCCCGGACGAGCACATCTTCATCGAGGACCTGCGCGAGGAGTTCGTGCGTGACTTCGTGTTCCCGATGATGCGCGCCAACGCCCGATACGAGGGCGACTACCTGCTCGGCACCTCGATCGCCCGCCCGCTGATCTCCAAGCGGCTGGTCGAGATCGCGCATGAAACCGGCGCCGATGCCGTGGCGCACGGCGCGACCGGCAAGGGCAACGATCAGGTTCGTTTCGAACTGTCGGCCTATGCGCTCGATCCCTCGATCAAGGTGATCGCACCCTGGCGCGAATGGGACCTGACCAGCCGCACCGCGCTGATCGCCTGGGCCGAATCGCACCAGATCCCGGTGCCCAAGGACAAGCGCGGCGAAAGCCCGTTCTCGACCGACGCCAACCTGCTGCACACCTCTTCCGAAGGAAAGGTGCTGGAAAATCCGTGGGAAGAGACGCCGGACTATGTCTATTCGCGCACGGTTAACCCGGAAGACGCGCCCGACCAGCCGGAATACATCACCATCGACTTTGAAAAGGGCGATGGCGTGGCGCTGAACGGCCAGGCGATGAGCCCGGCCACGCTGCTCGCGGCGCTGAACGATCTGGGCCGCAAGCATGGCATCGGCCGGCTCGACCTGGTCGAAAACCGCTTTGTCGGCATGAAGAGCCGCGGGATGTACGAAACCCCCGGCGGCGAAATCTATGCCCGCGCGCACCGCGGGATCGAATCGATCACGCTCGACCGGGGTGCAGCGCACCTCAAGGATGAGCTGATGCCCAAGTACGCAGAGCTGATCTATAACGGCTTCTGGTTCGCGCCCGAGCGCGAGATGCTGCAGGCGGCGATCGATCACAGCCAGGAAAAGGTTTCGGGCACGGTCCGGCTGAAGCTCTACAAGGGCAATGCCAGCGTGGTCGGCCGCAAGAGCCCCAACTCGCTCTACAGCGAACGCCACGTAACCTTTGAGGACGATGCCGGCGCCTATGACCAGAAGGACGCGGCAGGCTTTATCAAGCTCAACGCCCTCCGGCTGCGTCTCCTCGCCCAGCGCGACCGCTAAAAAATCGCGCCGCGGAAGCGCGGCGACAATCTTGTCCACCGCAAGGGCCGGTTTATCCACCGCCAAACAGGGCGCCTGTGGATAAGTCGGCCCTTGGCTGCTTGTCTGACTCGGATTTGAGGCGCAGCCTTCAGGTATCGGAAGGTTGAACCAAACCTGAACTTCCAGCGGGAAACCGTTGAAAGGGAAGGGGAAAACATAACCTTCAGATGCTGGCAGCGATGCCCGCAGCAGTGTCGGAAAACACGCGGGAAACACTCTTCGGAGCGGCTCACGCGAACCGCAGATGCAGCGAGCGGCGCGCAGTCAGGAGGCTGCTTTCAAGCAGCCGGAAAGGCGGACGGAAAGCGTGGCTTTGGCCAGGCAGACGGAAGGCCGGAACGGCAGGCGGGAAGCGGCTACGGAACCGCCAGGCGATACGGGAAAGGCTTTCGGGCCGGAACCGCCGCCTGACGGGACCGGACGCCGGAAGCGAAACCGGACGATGAACGCCGGCTCTTACGAGCCAGCCGGAATGTGCGAGACAGTGTGCAAAGCCAGGCTTCGGCCAGGTGGCGCAGGCCCGATGCGACGAGCATCACGATGCTAGCCCTTCAGTGGGCAAGAGCACTCACGGTGCGATGGCACGCGAGGTGGTCGAAAACGCATCACCGCGGCTGAACTGTCCAGGGCAACCCCGGAACGGCGATCGCCCAAACTCGGCCGGAAGACCAAAAGGCGTAGCGTGGGGCTGGTGGCGACACCGGCCCCATTTGCTTTGGCGGGCTATCGGACGAACAGGCTCGCCAGCTCGACGTGGGTGGACCAGCGGAACTGGCCGACCGGGCGCAGCTCGACCAGACGATAGCCGGCATCGATCAGCATGGCGGCATCCTTAGCCCAGCTGGCGGGATTGCAGCTGATGTAGACGACCTTCTGGACGGTGCTTTCGGCAATCCGCTCAACCTGCTCACGCGCCCCGGCGCGGGGTGGATCGAGCAGGACGGCAGCAAAGCGGTTAAGCTCATCCGGCATCAGCGGGTTGCGGAACAGGTCGCGGTGGTCGCTGTGAACCGGCAGCCCGGTGCGCGCGGCGGCGGCCTTGCAGGCCAGATGCGCCGATCGCTCGGCCTCGGCGGCCAGAACCTTGGTCTCCGGCCCCGCCAGCGCAAAGGCGAAGGTGCCAAGACCAGAGAATAGATCGGCCACGGTGGCGCTGCCAGCCAGCCATTCGCGCGCCGCGCTAACCAGCGCCGCCTCGCCATCCGCGGTTGCCTGGAGAAAGGCGCCGGGCGGGATCGGCACGGCCACGCCCGACAGGGTTACGGTCACGGGTTCCGGCTCCCACACGGTGTCCGGGCCATACCCGGCATCGAGCGTCAGCCGCGCCAACCCATGCGCGCGCGCAAAATCGAGCAAC
>JBEEIN010000065.1:0-9859 GCA_041169825.1 Pseudomonadota bacterium | reverse complement strand
GCGGAGGAGGGACTCGAACCCCCGACACGCGGATTATGATTCCGCTGCTCTAACCGGCTGAGCTACTCCGCCCCGAACAGGCTTTGGCACCACAAAGTGCCCCGGCAGGCGGGCCACTTAGGGTGCGGCGCAGCGCTCGTCAACCACTCACTTTGCCGCGGAATGGCCAGATGCCGACAGCTTCCCAGTGGGGGTTGCAATAGCGGTACAAACCAAGGCCCGGGAACGAAAACTCGCAAGGTTCAATCGTCTGTGCGAGTTCTGCCTGCAAGACCCGAGCAGCCTCTGGCGAGACCTTGTTCTGGATTGTGATATGCAATCTCGGCCTGTGCTGGTCCTGAAGGGTCAGCATTCCGTGGAAAAGGTCAGCAATTTCGTCGCGGATCGCGATCATTGCCTGGCTGCGCAGCGACAGTGCCGTCCCTTTCCCGAGGTTCATGAGGCCGTTCAGTTCCGCCTGGGGCGGAGCATGCTCCCCAGCAATCCGTGCAAGCACCCCTGGCAGTTCCTCGCGAAGCGAGGGCGCCAGCGCATGAAACAAGGTCACGTGGGCATGCAGATGGTTCCGTTCCGGCGGAAAGTGCGCCTGCCGCAAAGCGTTGGCGCGCTTGAATATATCTGGCGGCAGTTCCGCTGTAACGATGAACGGTTCGAACGCCATATGCTGACTATACCCTTGGGGGCGGCAGACTGGGAGGGGGGTATGTCTGCCGCCCCTGCCCCAGAACGCCGCCAAGCCGTTCCGGGACCCGAGGGATGGCCGTCGATAGGCAGTCAGCAGTGATCGAGCTAGTGCAACGATGTGGTTTCAGTCATCGCCTTTGACGATCAATCAAAGCAACTTGCCCGAATCGGCTGACGATCACAGGCTGCAAGCGGGAGGATTGAATTATGACGGCAATGCGCCACCGCCGGTTTAGCGGCACTGCTCTAATGACCCTGGCACCACTCTTGCTGGCGCAAGCGCCAGCGCCGGATGCCCCGAAGCCCGCTAGCCCGGCGACGCTGGCCGCGCAGCGCGCGGCGAGTGCAGCGCTTCCCAATGAAGACGACCGGGATAGCAGGTTTGCCCGCCAGGGCTTTCTTGGCACACGTGCCGATCCGCTCATCAAAGCGGCTGACGGTCGGCCAGTCTGGAACCTTGCCGCCTATGAATTCGTCGCCGGGGCAGCCCCGGATACGGTTAATCCGTCGCTCTGGCGGCATATCGGCATTCTTCGCCAGCACGGTCTGTTCCAGGTGGCTGATGGGGTTTGGCAGGTCCGTGGCTTCGATATTTCCAATATGACGATCGTCCGCGGGGCCACGGGCTGGATCGTGATCGATCCACTGACAGGCCGCGAAACCGCCAAGGCCGCACTGGACCTTGTCAACGAAAAGCTGGGCAAACGACCCGTCAGTGCCGTGATCTACAGCCATAGCCATGGCGATCATTTTGGCGGTGTCCGCGGCGTGGTGGATGAGGCTGAGGTCAAGTCCGGCAAGGTCGCAGTTATCGCACCAGCCCATTTCATGGCGGAAACCGTTTCCGAGAACATCATGGCGGGTGCGGCAATGGGCCGCCGGGTGAACTACCAGTTTGGGACGGGCCTGCCCCCTGGCCCGCAGGGACAGATCGGCAGCGGAATTGGCGCCGGGGTTTCCGGTGCCGAGATCACCTTGATCGCGCCGACCGACACAATCGCCAAGACCGGTGAGAGCCGGATTGTGGATGGCGTGCCGCTTGAATTTCAGATCGTGTCCGGCAGCGAAGCGCCGTCTGAACTGAACGTCTATATCGCACCAACGCGCACGTTCCTTTCGGCGGAAATGACCACCTGTTCGCTCCACAACATCCTGACCCCGCGCGGCGCCAAGGTGCGTGATGCCCGCATTTGGGCGAACTATATTGATGAAGCGCTGCAAACCTGGGGAGGCCGCAGCGATACGCTGATTTCAAGCCACTGTTGGCCGCGCTTTGGCAATGGCGAGGTGACGAGCGCCCTCGCCTCAAATCGCGACAACTATCGGTATCTTCATGACCAGACCGTCCGCCTGATGAACAAGGGCGAGACCATGACCGAGATTGCTGAGGCACTGAAGCAGCCGCCGGAAATCGCAAAGGACTGGTTTAACCACGGCTATTACGGGACCTACAACCACAATTCCAAGGCGGTCTACCAGTTCTATCTGGGTTGGTATGATGGCAACCCGGCCAACCTGAATGCCTATCCACCGGTTGAGCGCGCCAAGCGTATGATGTTGGCGATGGGGGGAGCTAAGAAGGCCTTTGCCGCTGCAAAGAAGGCGTTTGACGCGGGAGATTATCGCTGGTCATCCGATCTTCTCAGCCAGATCGTCTTTGCTGATCCGGCGAACCAGGGTGCTCGCCTTTTGCTCGCTGACAGCCTGGAGCAGCAGGGCTACCAGGCCGAAAGCGCGATCTGGCGCAATCAGTTCCTTTCGGGCGCTAAAGAGCTCCGTCAGGGCGTGAATGTGCGGCCCAGTTCCTCGCAAAATGCCGATATGATCGCAGCTGTACCGACACAGGAACTGCTCGATTCGGTTTCGACCCGGTTCGATCCGGTAAAGCTTGGCGGCAAGACAATGGGCATCAACATTGTCATGCCCGAGCGACAGGAAACTGCCGGGATCGAGATCACCCACACCACCATGATTGGGCGGATGAAGCCGATCGCCGAACCCACCGTGACGATTACCGGTCCCCGGCGCGCATTGCTGGGCCTGCTCTTCCTGAAGATGCCGTTGGGCCAGCTGGAGATGATGGGGGTCAAGGTTGAAGGGGATCGAGCAGCGGCTGAGGCATGGCTGAACGCCATCGAACCCATCCCTGGCGGGTTCAAGATCGTCGAACCCTGATGCGAGACACTGCGGGGGCTTTTAGAAGTCCCCGCGGGCCTTGCGAATGGTGAACCAGCGTTCAACATTCGCGTTGTGCTCTTCAAGGGTCTTGGCGAACAAGTGGCCACCCGTCCCGTCCGCCACCATGTACAGGACATCCGTTTGCGCTGGGTTGAGCACGGCCTCGATCGATGCTCGGCCCGGGTTGGTAATCGGTCCTTTGGGTAGGCCGATCATAGTGTAGGTATTGTAATCGTTGACTGCCTGGATCTCGCTCTGCCGGATCCGTCGGCCAAGCGGCTTGCCCTTGGTGATGGGGTAAATGATCGTCGGATCGGCCTGAAGCATGATACCCTGACGAATGCGGTTGGAATAGAGCCCGGCCACGATCCGCCGCTCGCTGGGCTTACCGGTTTCCTTTTCGACGATAGCTGCGAGGGTCAGCGCCGCGGCAGGCGTTGTTACGACCGTATTCGCGCTCCGCTTGGCCCACAGCTCGGCGAGGGTGCTTTGCATTGCCGCCTGCATCCGTCGCAGCACCGCCGCGCGGCTTTCGCCGCGGTCGATCTCATAGGTATCAGGCAGGACCGACCCTTCCGCCGGAACCTCGATCGATCCGGTTAGCTGGCTGTTCGCCATCAGCCGTTCGTAGACCATGATCGAAGGCATGCCTTCCGGGATCGTCACGAAACGCCGCAGGACTTCGTCACCCTGGATAATCGAGAGGATTCGCGATCCGCTTGCGCCCTTGGGCAGCATGAACTCGCCAGCCTTGATTGGGGTTCCCGCCCCGAAAATCCGCGCCCTGATCCGAAACGAGGTGGCACTGCTGATGGCACCTTGCGCCTCAAGCCGCGACGCCACACCCGAGAGGCTGGCCCCGTCCGGAACCAGGAAGGCCGTATCCTGCTTGAGCGGGCCAGCGGAGAACCACCCACCGACCAGCCAGGTAAGCGCGGCAAGCGCGAGCAACGCCGCTGCGAACAGCGGCCGGCTGCCCCGCCGCCCCAGCATCAGTCTTCGATGGCCTTGACGATCACCGAGGCATTGGTCCCACCAAAGCCGAAGCTATTGTTGAGCGCGGCGCGAACCTTGCGCTTGCGGGCCACCTTGGGAACAAGGTCGACACCTTCGGTACCTTCGTCCGGATTGTCGAGGTTGAGCGTCGGCGGGACAACCTGGTCGCGAATGGCGAGGATGCAGAAGATCGTCTCAACCGCGCCAGCCCCGCCGAGCAGGTGACCGATCGCCGACTTGGTGGAACTCATCGATGCACCGGACAGATCATCGCCCAGGACGCGCTTTACCGCCGCGAGCTCAATTGTATCCGCCATGGTCGAGGTGCCGTGGGCGTTGACGTAGTCGATGTCACCTGGCTGCAAACCAGCCTTGCGCATCGCCATCCGCATCGACAGCTCAGCGCCCTTCCCTTCGGGGTGTGGCGCGGTCACGTGATAGGCATCGCCCGACAGGCCATAGCCGACCACTTCGGCATAGATCTTCGCGCCGCGCGCCTTGGCGTG
This sequence comes from Pseudomonadota bacterium, assembly GCA_041169825.1. GTDB lineage: Bacteria > Pseudomonadota > Alphaproteobacteria > Sphingomonadales > Sphingomonadaceae > Novosphingobium. The sequence goes on along the minus strand of JBEEIN010000065.1, from coordinate 5,495 downwards.
CTCGTATTCCTCAAGCACGACGATCCCGGCGCCCTCACCCATGACAAACCCATCGCGGTCCTTGTCATAGGGGCGGCTGGCCTGTTCCGGGCGGTCATTGAAACTGCAATTCAGCGCGCGAGCCTGCGCAAAGCCGGCAATGCCCAAGGGGTTGACGGTGCTTTCAGCGCCGCCCGCCAGCATGATGTCGGCATCACCGTCCTTGATCATCCGTGCAGCATCGCCAATCGAATGCGCGCCGGTCGAACAGGCGGTCACCACAGCGTGGTTCGGCCCCATCAGGCCATACTTGATCGAAACCTGCCCGGAAATCAGGTTGATGATCCGGCCGTGGACGAAGTGCGGGCTGACGCGGCCAGGGCCCTTTTCATGGAGGACGATTGATTCCTCCTCGATCCCCGGCAGACCGCCGATGCCGGCGCCAATCGAGCAACCAGTGCGCAGCTTCAGGTCCTCGTCCATCTCCGTCAAACCAGCGTCTTCCAACGCCTGGCCAGCGGCATCAAGGCCGTAGATGATGAACGGATCGACCTGCCGCTGGATCTTGTGATCAACCCGCTTGTTGGGATCGAATCCCCATGGGTGGTCAGCCGGCTTCACTTCGCACGCGACCTGGCACTTCTGATCGCTGGCATCGAAACGGGTGATCGGGCCAGCGCCGGATTTGCTGGCAAGCAGGTTTGCCCAGGTGGTTTCGACATCGCCCCCCAAAGGAGTGACCAGACCCAAACCTGTAACCACTACGCGGCGCATGCGCTTCTCCGGATATGCGACAGGCCCAGACCCGCGGCGGGACTGAGCCTGTCAGATTTCGTGTCTCGGTTCCCGCGGTTCAACCCCCAGACAGGCTTGGGGCTGGTGCGGAAAGTGGGCTGGATCAGCCCTTGTTCTCGTCGATGTACTTGATCGCGTCCGAGACGGTGCTGATCTTCTCAGCCGCATCATCGGGGATCTCGACGCCAAATTCTTCTTCAAACGCCATGACCAGCTCGACAATGTCGAGGCTGTCAGCGCCCAGGTCGTCGATAAAGCTCGCGTCCTCAGTCACCTTTTCAGCTTCGACGCCGAGGTGCTCGACGACAATCTTCTTAACCCGGTCGGCGGTGTCGCTCATGGAATTACCCCTTCGTGAACGGCAAATAAAACAAAGTTGAGCCCTGCCCTAGAGAACGGCAGCGCGGCTGACAAGAGGGTCGAACTCGCCGAATGCTGATCAATCCACGGCGATTTTGCACTTGGCATTATTTCGCGGGCTGCGGGATGACGCGGATCACGGCAGACTTGCTGTCGACCAGATAACGCTTCGCAGCCGATTGAATATCGGCGGGGGTGATCGCGCGCAGCACTGCTTCGCGCTGTCGGCGTCTATCGAGCCGCTCTGGCCAGCTTTGGGCGAGGCTTGCCGCGTCTATCCAGCCCGAATTGAGCTTGTTGCCTCTTGCGATTGCGGAAAGGATCGGCTCTCGCGCCCGCGTCAAGAGATCGCCACTGACCGGTGCAGTGCGCATGTCGTTGGCGATTTTACGAAAGGCTGCTTCGACCGTTTCCATTTGGGCTGGGCCTGCGTTTGCGACAAGCGTCAGGTGACCGAAATCCGCATAGGTTGACTGGTCAAAGGAAATCGCGCTTGGGGTATAAGCCGCGCCAAGCTTCTCGCGTACCAGATCAAGCGCGGCAAGGCTCATCACCTCCGCCAATAGACTGCGCGTCAGGGTATCCTTGAGGTCCCGGTCATCAGTTGTGGGCCAACTGATCGAGACAACACCCTGATCGGGCTCACCGCTATGGGTCAGGGTGGTAGAACCCGCCTTGAACTGGATGGTCCTCGCCGCGAAACCGGCCCTGTGCCGTGTGGGGCGATTGGGAAGCGCACCAAGCGTAGCGGCTACTGCCTTTATTGCGGTCGCCTCATCGAAATCCCCGACAAGCGAAATTGCGACCGGCCCATTGGTCAGCTGCGGTTCAAGCGCTGCTTTAAGATCTGAAAATGTTCGATCAGACAACTGGCTGAGGTTGGCTGGGCCCATCCGGCTGTCGCCGCCAGCCAGAACGTTGCTGAACAATGTTTGCCAGACCGAGAGCGGTTGGGCCAAGACGGCCTTGCTGACTGTTTCCGATAGCGGGCCCCATTGTGCGCCGGTTTCAGATCGGAACCCCGTTGCCGTTAGTCGGGCGGCCAACAGCTTGAGTTGCAAATCCAAATCTTTCGGGGGGACACTACCAGTGGCGACAAGTGCATCCGCTGTCGCTGCGAGATTAAGCGAAACGTTATGCCCGGCCAGGAGCTTGCGCAATTCCGTTGCATCATGGGCCTTCAGGCCATCCTGCGATATGAGGATCGCTGTCATCACTTCCAGCCCGGGCGTGTCACTGGGGAATGCGGACGCCCCCTCCCCAACCTCCATCAAGAAACGGATATCACCAGGTTCGAAATCCGTCCGCTTCAGGTTTAGTTGAACGCCGTTGGCAAATCGCACTGTGCGGATGCCGAGATCTTCCACCCGGCTATCGGCAACGATGGTTCCTGGTGCACCAAAAGTGTCATAGGCAAAAGCCTTGCCCGCTGTTTGGGTGGGCGCGCTCACCGCAACACTGGCGCTTTTATCAAGCAGCGCGGCAATCTCTTCCCGCGGGTTGGGGATCGATGCCTTTGCGGAAACATGGACAATCGACGGTCCAGACCGCCAAAGTTCCTTGAACGCGGCCGAGACGGTTTCAGGCGTTACCGATCCCTCGAGTGCCTGATACAACTTCAAATCGAACTCGGGAGCCGTGGGTACGGTGTTTTCGAGCGACTGGGCAATCAGCCCCTCAGCCAATTGTGCCGCCGAATACCCTTGGCGCTGCGTGATAGCAGTGCTCAGTGCAGACTGAATATTGGCTTTTACTTCTTCAATTTCTGAGCCTGTGAAACCATATTTGGTTGCGCGGCGCAGTTCTTGCTCGCCAAGAGCCAGTGCCTCTCTCCATTTTCCGTCACGAGCGACGACATAGAGCCCAGAGGTGGTGGCGTTGCGGGCCAGATCCTGCCGCAAGGACTGAGCCCCGAATACCACGCTGTCCGGTTTCAAAGCTAAGGGTTGAAAACGATTGGCCATTGCCTGTCCGGCGATCGCTTCGAGCATTCTCCGCCGCGCTTCAGCAAGCGAATTTGTGCGCGGTTGATAAGGCATTGTCCTCTCAAACATCAGAATTTCCGGGATCGCCGGATCGACGAAGCTGCCTAAGGCTGGCTTAGCAGGGGTTACGACCGGCCCGCGATAGTCCACGCCTGCAGGGCCCTTGGGCTTCCAATCGGCAAAGGCGGCCGTGATTTTTCGCTGCAATTCCGCTGGATCGATATTGCCGACAAAAACCAGTGTCGCCCGCTCCGGCCGATAATGCCCTTCATAGTAAGATCGTAATTCTTTAACAGAAATCCTGCGGATTTGATCAGGGTCTTGCGCGATCGAACCAGCAAGCCGGTTGCCCGGCAATTGCGTTTCGAGAACATTCACGATCCTGCGCCGGTTAGGATCATTCCTTACGCTTGCTTCGGACAAAAGGATGCCCCGCTCTCGCTCCACGGCCGCAGGGGCGATTGTCAAACAATCCGCCACCTCTCGCATCATTAACAGTGCCGCATCGATCACTTCAGGCTGAGAGTTTGGCAGATCAAGCTTGTAAGACGTGAATTCCAGCGACGTGGTGGCGTTTGTATCGGCCCCAAAAGACAGACCCAAGCGCTGCAATTTCGGCAAGAGCTGGCCTTCAGGGATGTTCTTTGAGCCATTGAAGGCCATGTGCTCGACAAAGTGGGCAGCGCCGCGCTGGGCATCGGTTTCGTCTTTTGAACCGGCATTGATCGCAAAGCGAACCGCAACATCCCCCTTGGGCGTAGCATGGCGCTGAAGCGCATAGCGCATGCCATTGGGCAGCGTTCCGAAAACCACATTTGGGTCGGCCTGGATCGAATCACTTGCAATGGCCCACCCCGGCACCCCCGTCACTGGAGCGGCTTCAGCGGGCTGAGCCTGCACTTGCGCAGATGCGCTATAGGGTGTGAATACTGCCGCCGAGGCGCAGGTTGCTGCGAGAGCCAGGATCGAGAGACTGTTCTTCAACGAATGCTTCATGTCGTGGCCTTTCCAAACACATAGTCGGGCACGACGCATTACAGACGAAAAACGCCTTCAATACAATGACTTCTATCCACAAACGCAAGACTACTCTCGACGATCGACAACGATCGCCGGCCTTCGGTCCCGCTTGCCAGCCCCCTTAGCTCTTCGGCTGCTCCACAATTCGCAGCGCCAGTTCCCGCAATTGCTTGGGTTCGGCTGGCGAAGGTGCGCCCATCAGCAGGTCTTCCGCGCGCTGGTTCATCGGGAACAGCGTGATTTCACGCAGGTTCTGCACGCCGCACAGCAGCATAACCATGCGATCGACCCCGGCGGCCATCCCGCCGTGTGGCGGGGCGCCATACTGAAAGGCACGATACATGCCGCCGAAACGTTCTTCGACATCCGCCTGCGACAGCCCGACCAGCTCGAACGCCTTGACCATCAGGTCAGGGTGCTGGTTGCGGATCGAGCCCGAAGCCAGCTCATAGCCGTTGCAGACCATATCGTACTGATAGGCCTTGATCGTCAGCGGGTCCTGGGTTTGCAACGCTTCCAGCCCGCCCTGCGGCATAGAGAACGGGTTGTGAGCGAAGTCCAGCTTCTTCTCTTCCTCACTCCATTCATAGAACGGGAAGTCGATGATCCAGCAGAAGCGGAAGGCATCCTTCTCGATCAGGTCAAGCTGCTCACCCACGCGGCTGCGGGCGGCACCCGCGAGCTTGGCGGCCTGTTCCTCCTTGCCAGCAGCAAAGAAGGCGCCATCGTTCGGGCCAAGGCCGAGCGAGTCCCACAGCGCGGCCATCTTTTCCTCGCCGTGGTTCTTGGCGATCGGGCCGCCGAACACGCCATCCTTGCGGGTGGCATAGCCCAGGCCGGCATGACCTTCGCTGCGGGCCCATTCGTTCATATCATCGAAGAACTTGCGGCTGAGCCCGGCGGTTTCCGGCGCGGGGATCAGGCGTACCACGCCGCCGGTGCCTACGATCTTTTCGAACAGGCCAAAGCCCGAAGCGGTAAACTCGCTGGTCACGTCGCGGATGATCAACGGGTTGCGCAGGTCCGGCTTGTCAGTGCCATAGTCCAGCATCGCCTTGGCATAGGGGATCCGCGGGAACTGGCCCGCAGGGGTCACCGCCTTGCCATTGGCAAAGGTTTCGAAAATCCCGGCCATGACCGGTTCCATCGTTTCCCAGACCTCTTCCTGAGTGACGAAGCTCATTTCGAGGTCGAGCTGATAGAATTCACCCGGCAGACGGTCGGCGCGCGGATCCTCGTCGCGGAAGCACGGTGCGATCTGGAAATAGCGATCGAACCCGGCCACCATCAGCAGCTGCTTATACTGCTGCGGGGCCTGCGGCAGCGCGAAGAACTTGCCGGTGTGGATCCGGCTCG
>JBEEIN010000064.1:0-6593 GCA_041169825.1 Pseudomonadota bacterium | reverse complement strand
GCTGCCAGCAGGATCGCGCGGGTTAGCCCCATTTGCGGGTGCGATACCACTTGGTGATGATGTACTTGGTGCCCGTGATCACCGGGGTGCCGGCGTGAAGCGTTTCCTGGTTGAGCGAACCGTCCGGGCAGGCGTTGTTCCAGACGATCAGCGCGCCACGCTGGGGCGGAATCGAGACGCCAATCCGGGGAAAGTCGGTCGTGCCGCCTTCTGCAACGTCGTTAAGGTAAATCATCGCCGTGATCGAACGCTGCCCGCCGCGCTTGCTTTCCGCTTTCCAGTAGGGGGCCTTGGTCCAGAACCAGTCCTGATGCTGCTTGAATTCCTGGCCAGGGGCATAGCGCTGGCCCTGCATAGTCTCGCCAAATTCATGCGGGATGCCCAGCAGGTCATCGATCCGGCGCTCGATCATCTTCACGAAGGGATCGTCGCGATCAACATCGCCCGAATAGGATGTGCGCCAGGTATCCGAGGCATAGCCGTGATCGAGCACGGCCGATGGTTTGGCGGTACGATCGACCATTGCGATCAGTTGATCGCATTCTGCGGGCGTGACGAATTCGGACAGGGCCCAGATCTCGGCCGCGTCCACCGGTACCTTGTGCACCGCGGGGTCAGCTTCGAGCCGGCGGCGGACATGCGCGCCGAGCCGCATCAGTGCGACCTTGTCCGGATTGGGGCAGGGGGGGTATTCCATGCAATTATGCCTATCGCGACAACGCGGCAGGGCAAGCAAAAGCTGCTTGCAGATAGCCACGCCTTGGGCCAACTAACTGGTTCATGAGCACGACCAACCCGGCAGTACGCTATTCGCGCGGCGCGATCATCCTTCACTGGCTGATCGCCATCCTGATCATCGGCAACTTTGTTGGCGCATGGGTTTCTGAAGACCTGCCGCGCGACCAAGAGGTGGTGGTGATGGGATACCACAAGGCAACCGGCGTGGTGATCCTGCTGCTCACGCTGGTGCGGATTGGCTGGCGCCTGTTCAACAAGCCGCCGGCCTTGGTCGATACGCTCAAGTCCTGGGAAGTGGCGCTGGCCAAGGTGACGCACGCGCTGTTCTATGCGCTGATGCTGATCGTGCCGCTGGCCGGGCTGGGCCTCCATTCGGCCTTCGGCAAGGGCAAGCCGGTCAGCCTGTTCGGCCTGGTCGATTTCCCGGCGCTGCCGGTTGGATCGGACAAGCCGACCATCGGCCTGTTCCACGACCTGCACGAGGTTACGGCCACCGCGATGCTGGTCTTGCTGGGCATCCACGTGCTGGCGGCGCTCAAGCATCAATTCCTGGATCGCGATGGCACGCTGGCGCGGATGAGCCCCTTCGGCCGCTGATAAGAGGAGAGCCCCCGCCCGGGTTGCGGGCAGGGGCTCCGTGCGGTCCTTCCACTCTCGGCCGCTACCAGAAAAAGCTGTAGATCACGTCCACCACTTCGCCGCTGGAGGTGTTCACCAGCAGGGCGTCGTCATAATACCGTACCCAGCGATAGGGTCCGTAAACGTCGGGCAGGCGATACTGCCATGGGTCGTCGATCCAGTAGCGGTTCGCATAGAACAGCGAATCCAGGAAGAACCCGACGCTTAGGTGACGGTAGCTGTAGTTTCGGTAGGGCGCGTAATAGATCCCGACCCGAAACGCGCTGGGCGCAGTGCGGCGATAGGAATACCAGTCATAACGCCGGTTATCGCGCCAACGGTTGTCCCAGCGGCGATAGTCCTGATTGTAGCCATAGCGCGCGCGGTTGCCGCGGTTGTCCCAGCGTCGGTCGGTATCGCGTCGATATTCCTCGCGGCGGTATTCTTCGCGCCCCCGGTTACGCCAGCGGCTCTCTTCCGCATGGCGATAGGTGTCACGGTTGTTCCGTTCCGCCTCCTGGCGAGACCAACTGCCTGACCGGTCTGCCCAGCCGCGTCCTTGAACAACCGGTGCGGGGGCGGCCTGCGGTTGCGGGGGTGGCGCAGGCCGGGCGTCTTCGCCCCGCCAATTGCCTCGGCCGCGATTTTCCCAGCCACGGGGATTGCCGTTCCAGCCGTTGCCTTCGCGGCGGTCAGCGCTCCGATTCCAGCCGGGGGCCTGTGCCGCGCGGACCTGTTGTAAATCACCAGCCGGAGCAGCCTGAGGTGCGGTTTGGGCAGGCCGGGCCCAGCCGCCATGCTCTTCACGCGGCGCGGGCCGGGGGGCGCGGCGCGCCTCATCATCGCCGCCGATATTGCCGGCTGGCTCGTTGTCGCGGAACCGACGCCCTTCTTCTTGCGCCTGTGCTGAGTGGGGCAAAGCCAGGGCGGACATGGCAAGCGCCAGCGCACTGACCTTGCCGGCGATTGACTTGAGCATCACGGCCATGGCCGTTCTCCATGCATCGCGCCGCACCATCGGCGGCGACCTGTGCAACGGGCTAAGCGATTCGCGCTGTCGCCAGCGTGAATGGCAAACAGGGTTATTTGTTCAGGAATCGGATGAGCAAGGGTAAGGGGCGATGATGTTTGAAACACTTGATGCCGTGCTGGCCGACGCCACGTCCCACCTGATCCGCGCTGCGCGCGACCGCAAATCACCCATGCACGTGCCGGTGGTGGGCACGGCCGATGGCGACCTGCGGATGATGGTGCTGCGAGACTGCACCGCGAACATCGGCCTGCTGCGCTTCCACACCGATGCCCGCAGCGCCAAGGTTCAGGCGATCGGCGCTCAGGGTAGCGCCAGCGTGCTGGCCTTTGATCCTGAGGCAAAGGTCCAGTTGCGGCTGAGCGGCGCAGCGCGGGTTGAAGTTTCGGGGGCCATTGCCGATGCGGCCTGGGCTGCGGCCAGCGAATATGCCCGGCGGTGCTATCTTGCCATGGCCGCGCCCGGCACGCCGACCGCGGAAGCCGGCTCCGGACTGCCGACTGAAGTGGAGGGCATCCGCCCGAACGAGCAGCAACTGCTGCCAGCGCGCGCAAATTTTGCCGTCCTGCTGATCGAGCCGACCGCGCTCGACTGGCTCTATCTAGCCCACGATGGCCACCGGCGCGCGCAGTTCACGCGGCCGGGACCGGATCAGGACTGGCAGGGGACCTGGGTGATCCCCTGACCGGTTAGCGCGTCAGCTTCTTATAGGCGAGGCGGGTCGGACGATCCGCGGCATCGCCCAGGCGGCGACGCTTGTCCTCTTCGTAAGCCGCGAAGTTGCCTTCGAACCATTCGACATGGCTGTTGCCTTCGAAGGCCAGGATGTGGGTGGCCAGACGGTCAAGGAAGAAGCGGTCGTGCGAGATGACCACGGCGCAGCCGGCGAAATTTTCGATTGCGTCTTCGAGCGCGGCGAGGGTTTCGACGTCAAGGTCGTTGGTCGGCTCGTCGAGCAGCAGCACGTTGCCGCCCTGCTTCAGCATCTTGGCCATGTGGACGCGGTTGCGTTCACCGCCCGAAAGCTTGCCGACGTTCTTCTGCTGGTCTGCGCCCTTGAAGTTGAACGCGCCAACATAGGCGCGGGTCGACATGTCCTGGCCGTTGACCTTCATGTAATCGAGCCCGTCAGAGATTTCCTCCCAGACGTTATGCTTCGGATCAAGGTGATCGCGGCTCTGGTCAACATAGCCCAGATGGACGGTTGAGCCGATTTCGATCGAGCCGCTGTCAGGCACTTCCTTGCCGGTGATGATCTTGAACAGGGTCGACTTACCCGCCCCGTTTGGACCGATCACACCCACGATCCCGCCCGGCGGCAGGGTGAAGGTCAGGTCTTCGAACAGCAGCTTGTCGCCATAGGCCTTCGAGATGTTCTTCACCTCGATCACCTTGCCGCCCAGGCGCTCGGGCACCTGGATAACGATCTGGGCCTTGCCGATTGGGCGGTTGTCCTGGGCGTTTTGCAGTTCCTCGAACTTGCGGATACGGGCCTTGCTCTTGGTCTGGCGCGCGGCCGGGGTCTGCCGGATCCACTCAAGTTCGCGCTGCAGCGCCTTCTGCTTACCGCTTTCCTCGCGATCTTCCTGTTCCAGGCGCTTGGCCTTCTTTTCCAGGTAGGTCGAGTAATTGCCCTCATAGGGGAAGTAGCGGCCGCGATCGAGTTCGAGGATCCAGCCGACGACGTTATCAAGGAAGTAGCGGTCGTGGGTGATCATCAGCACCGCACCGGCATATTCCTTGAGGTGGTTTTCCAGCCATTCGACGCTTTCGGCATCGAGGTGGTTGGTCGGTTCGTCGAGCAGCAGGATGTCCGGCTTCTGGATCAGCAGGCGGGTCAGCGCGATGCGGCGCTTTTCACCGCCCGAGAGGTTTTCAACCGACCAGTCACCCGGCGGGCAGCGCAGGGCTTCCATCGCGATCTCAAGCTGGTTGTCGAGCGTCCAGCCGTCCACCGCGTCGATCTTGCCCTGCAGTTCGCCCATTTCCTCCATCAGCGCGTCGAAATCCGCATCTTCAGGCGGATCGGCCATGATGTTGGAGATTTCGTTGAAACGATCGACCAGGTCAGCCGTGTCACGCGCGCCGTCCTTGACGTTTTCCAGCACGGTCTTGGTCTTGTCGAGCTCAGGCTCCTGCGGAAGGTAGCCCACGGTGATGTTCTCACCCGGCCAGGCTTCGCCGGTGAAATCGGTGTCAATCCCGCCCATGATCTTCATCAGGGTGGACTTACCCGCGCCGTTCGGGCCGACGATGCCGATTTTGGCACCCTGATAGAACTGCAGGTTGATGTCGTTCAGCACCGGCTTCTGAGCGCCGGGGAAGGTCTTGGTCATGCCCTTCATGACATAGGCGTATTGGGCGGCCATCGGTGGTCCTCTGGAAAATCGCGGAATGGGAATTGGCCGCGCCACTACAGGCTGGCGCGCCGGTGGGCAAGCGGATTGCCGCCGTTTGCCTTTGCCACGGCGGCGGGTAAAGCTGGCGGCATGATCAAGACCATGACCCGCGCTGCTGCGCTTTCCGCCCTGCTGCTTGCCACCACCGTCCACGCCGGCCAGCCCAGCCAAGGTTCGGGCGTGGCCTGGGATATTGTCGAAGGACTGACCACCGAGATTGGCCAGCGGCTGGCCGGTTCGGATCGTGAAGCGGCGGCGCGCGATTGGGCCGTGGTCAAACTCAAGGCACTGGGCTTCGAAAACGTGCGGATTGAACCGTTCACCTTTGATGGCTGGGTGCGCGGCCCGGAGAGCGCCATGCTGACCGCGCCCTATCCGCACAAGCTGGCGATCACTGCGCTGGGCTATAGCGCGCCGACGCCAAAGGGCGGGCTGACTGCTCCCCTGGTCTATTTCCCGACGCTCGATGCCCTGAAGGCCGCGCCGGAGGGTTCGCTGAAGGGCAAGATCGCCTTTATCGACCACGCCATGCGCGCGACGCAGGATGGGGCCGGTTATGGCCCCTATGGCGCGGCGCGGCGGCAGGGTCCGTCAATTGCCGCGAGCAAGGGCGCGGCCGGCGTGGTGATCCGCTCGATCGGCACCGACTGGCACCGCAACCCGCATACCGGCGCGACGAGCTGGACCAAAGATGTGACCCCAATCCCGGCCGGGGCCGTATCCAACCCCGATGCTGACCTGATCGCCCGTGCTGCCAAGAGCGGCAAGCCGATGACCCTGGCGCTGCAATTGGAAGGCCGGCCGGTGGCCAAGCTGCCTTCGGGCAATGTCGTGGCTGAACTGCCGGGGCGTGATCCCACACTGCCGCCGATCCTGGTGGCTTGCCACCTTGATAGCTGGGACCTGGGAACCGGCGCCTTTGACGATGCGGCCGGTTGCGGGATCGTCACCGCCGGGGCGCTGGCCGCGCAGAAGGATGGCAAAGCGCTGCGCACGATCCGCGTGCTCTGGGCAGGTTCCGAAGAAGTCGGCGTGTTTGGCGGGACGGCCTATGCCGAAGCCCACAAGAACGAGCCACACGGCCTGGCGATGGAAAGCGATTTCGGCGCCGACAAGGTCTGGCGCGTCCAGTTTGATTTTGGCCCTGGCAATGCTGCCCTGGCGGACAAGGTTGCGGCCGCACTGGCCGAAATCGGCGTGGTCCGCGCGGCTGGCAAGGCCAGCGGCGGGGCCGACGTTGGGGCGATTGCCAAGGGGCAGAAGCTGGCCGTGGTTGACCTCAGCCAGGATGGCACCCGCTATTTCGACCTGCACCACACCCCGGACGATACGCTCGACAAGGTTGATCCGGTGCAGCTGGCCCAGAATGTCGAAGCCTGGCGCCGCGTCTTGGCGATTGTCGCCAACGAGGCCGGGCCGCTGGGCGGCAGTTAAGCTGGGCTGAAAGGGACTTGGTCGGGGAGACAGGATTCGAACCTGCGACATCCTGCTCCCAAAGCAGGCGCGCTACCGGGCTGCGCTACTCCCCGACCGTGCGGGCGCCTTAGGCTCAACTTGCGCTGGTGGCAATCAGGCGCGTGAAGAAACGGATCATGCTGCCAAGATTTTCAGTCGTGATGTGTTCGTTGGTGCCGTGGATCATCTTGGTCTCCTTGGTGGAAAGCCGCAGCGCCTGGAACCGGTAGGTGTCCTGCGACACATCCTTCATATAGCGGCTGTCGGTGCCGCCCACGACCATGAAGGGCGCAACCGGGGCACCGGGAGCCTCTGCCTCGGCCGCGGCGCGGAGCAGCTTCCAGCCTTGCGAG
>JBEEIN010000063.1:0-7140 GCA_041169825.1 Pseudomonadota bacterium | reverse complement strand
CGCCTTGATGCCGACCGGTCTTGCGATCGAACAGGGCTAGCCGCAACGGGATCACCATCGGCTGCTTGACCGGCTGGCCCGGGGTGGCGGGCACGTCCTGCGACAGGGTCAGCCGTGCCGTGTCGCCTTCGTGGACCAGCCGCGCGGTGACCTTCGGCGTGCCGGCCTGGCTGTACCACAGGCGGAACTGGGCCAGGTCGATTTCGGCACCTTGCTCGATCGCCTTGACGAAGTCCTCGCAGGTCGCGGCCTCGCCATCATGGCGGTCAAAATAGAGGTCGGTCCCCTTGCGGAACCGCTCTTCGCCGACCAGCGTCCGCATCATCCGGATCACTTCGGCACCCTTGTTATAGACCGTGGCGGTGTAGAAGTTGGAGATCTCCTGATAGGCATCAGGCCGGATCGGATGCGCCAGCGGGCCGCTGTCCTCGGGGAACTGGGCCGACCGCAGCACACGCACGTCCTCGATCCGCTTGACCGGCGCGCTCCCCATGTCCTGGCTGAACAGCTGGTCGCGCAGCACGGTAAAGCCTTCCTTCAGGCTCAGCTGGAACCAGTCGCGGCAGGTAACGCGGTTGCCGGACCAATTGTGGAAGTATTCGTGGGCAACCACACCCTCGATCCCGTCGTAGTCCATGTCGGTGGCGGTTTCGGGATCGGCGAGGATATAGCGGGTGTTGAAGACGTTGAGCCCCTTGTTCTCCATCGCCCCCATGTTGAAGTCTGACACGGCAACGATGTTGAAAAGGTCAAGATCGTATTCGCGGCCGAACACCTCCTCGTCCCAGCGCATCGAATCCTTCAGCGCCTTCATCGCGTGATGGGTCCGGTCCTGATCACCGTCACGCACCCAGATGTTGAGATCAACCGTGCGGCCGCTCATCGTGGTGAAGGTATCGTGATTGGCAACCAGATCGCCCGCGACCAGCGCGAAAAGGTAGCTCGGCTTGGGCCAGGGGTCGTGCCATTCGGCCCAGTGCGTGCCATTCTCGCCTTCGCCCGTCGCCGTGCAGTTGCCGTTCGACAGCAGCACCGGGAACAGCGCCTTCGCCCCCTCCATGCGGACGGTATAGACCGACAGTACATCGGGCCGATCGGGGAAGAACGTGATCCGGCGAAAGCCCTCGGCCTCGCACTGGGTGCAGAGCATCCCGTTTGACGCATAGAGGCCCATCAGCTGGGTATTGGCGGTCGGATTGATCAGCGTGGCAACCGACACTTCGTGGCTATCCCCCGCCAGGTCGATCAGCAGGTCTGCACCGTCCATCCGCCAGGCCGAGCTGGGCTCGCCATCGACCATCACCGCTTCCGCGGCGATCCCGTCGCCATTCAGCCGCAGCGTCTGGTCGTTGCCATTGCGCCGGACCTTGAGCGTCGCGACCACCCGGGTCTGCTCCAGCCCCAGGTTGAAGGCGAGGGCGATCTCTGGGACCAGCCAGGCTGGCGGCTGATAGTCTTCGCGGCGGATCATGGGCGGGGCGGCGGGGGGTGCGGAAATGGCGTCCATGATTGCTTCTCTAGATCGCGTGAACCTATCCCCGCCAGCCAAAACATCGTCATGCTGAACTTGTTTCAGCAGCCATTCTGCCCCACGCCCACGGAAAGCGGGATTGACGCCAGCCCGCTTTGCAGCTGACGAGGCAATGCCTCATCGGTCAGATGGAGCCTGAAACCGGTTCAGGGTGACGAAGCAGGAGACCTAGAAACACGATGAAACGGCTATTCATCTTTGGCCTGGGTTATACGGCTGCCCGAATTGCCACCGCCCTGACGGCGCGCGGCTGGGAAGTGGTCTCGACCGGCAGCGCTGGTACGCTGCGGTTCGATGATGCCGGTTCCGTCCGTTTGGCCCTGGCCGATGCCGACGAGGTGCTGTCTTCGGTCCCGCCCGGCGCCGATGGCGATCCTGTCCTGATGACCTATGGCAATGCACTGGTTGGCAAGCCGCTGACCTACCTTTCTTCAACCGGGGTCTATGGCGATACCGGCGGGGCCTGGGTCGATGAGAGCGCGCCCACCGGCATGGGCCGCCGCACAGCCCGGGCGGAAGCGGATGCCGAATGGCTTGCGCGCGGCGCGCGGGTACTGCGCCTGCCGGGAATCTATGGTCCCGGCCGCTCGGCGCTCGACCGGGTGCGCGAAGGCAAGGCGCACCGGATCGACCTGGCCGATCAGGTGTTCAGCCGGGTCCATGTCGATGACATCGTCAGCGCCGCCTTACTCGCGCTGGAGGCTCCGTCAGGGGCCTACAATGTCAGCGATGACCTGCCCTGCAGCCAGAATGAAGTCATCGAACATGCCTGCACGCTGCTCGGCCTGCCGCAGCCGCCACTGCAATCGCTCGACGATGCGGGCCTCTCACCGATGGCCCGCGCCTTTTATGCCGAGAATCGCCGCGTCGCGAACGGCAAGGCCAGGCGCGTGCTTGGTTGGTCGCCCCGCTATCCCACCTATCGCGCGGGCCTTGCCGCGTTACTTGCGGCCCGATAGCGCCACCAGTAGCCCGGCCATGGCCAGCACCGCGCCGCCGCCGGCCAACAGGCTCCACTGGTAACCTTCAAACAGGGTCGAGAGGATCATTGCCACCACCGGCACGGCCACCCCGTTATAGGCCGCCGGGCCCGGCCCCCATTCGCGGATTAGCTGCGAATAGAGCGGGAAGGTCAGGGCTGAACCGACCAGACCAAGGTAAGCGATCCCCACCAGATAGGCCGGGCGCGGATCGAGCACGGGGGCGCCGACAGTCACGATGGCATAGGCGGCACTGGCGATCACGCCCCAGATCATTCCCCAGGCCATCAGCGAGACCACCGGCACGCCGCGCGCGGTCTGGGTGGCCTGCAGCAGGTTCCCAACCGAGACCGAGAGGATCGCGCCGGTCACCAGCAAGACGCCGGTCGTCACGCCGCTGTTGGGCGGCGCAATCCGGTACTCGTGCAACATCAGCAGGGCGATCCCCGCCAGGGCAATGGTCGATCCGGCAACGAACCGCCGCGTAAGCGCCGCCCCCAGCACCAGCCGCGCCAGCACGGCATTGGGCACGATCATCAGCGCAAAGACCACTGCGACCAGGCCCGAGGTCAGGTAATGCTCTGACCGGTAAATCAACTGGAAGTTCAGGCTGAATTGGAAAACGCCCATGGCGATCGCCACGCCCAGTTCACGCCCGGTCAACCGCATCCGTTCGCCGCGGAGCAACGCAAAAGCCGACATGGCGGTCGCCGCCAGGGTAAAGCGCCAGACGACCGACCAGGCCGATGGCACCGCGCTGATCTGGTCCTTGATAACCAGCCAGGTGGATCCCCAGACCAGCGCGAGGAAGATGAAGGCCGCGACCGAACGCGGGGTCAGTGTCACCCCGCTCACAGCGCGGCAATCGCGCGGGCGAGCGCCGCGACATGCTCTGCCGGGCTGTTCCAGGCGGTGACCAGCCGCGCGGCATCATCCCCCCAGTCATAGAACGAGAAGCCCTGCGCGCGTAGGGCTTCCCGCTCGGAAGCAGTCAGGCGCAGGAAGACCTCGTTCGCCTCTACTGGATGCAGCAGGCGATCGTGCGCAGCGGCAGCCAGTTCCTGCGCCGCGGCATTGGCATGGCGGGCGTTCTCCAACCACAGGTCGCCTTCCAGCATGGCCAGCAACTGCGCGGCAAGATAGCGCCCCTTGGATTGCAGATGCCCGGCGCGCTTGCGGCGATAGCGGGCAACGTCGGCCAGGGCCGGATCAAAGAAGACCAGCGCCTCGGCGCTCATCCCGCCATTCTTGATCATGCCAAAGCTGAGCGCGCTTGCCCCCTGGCAGGCCTCCCACGGGCTGCAACCGAGGTACGCCACGGCATTGCCGAACCGCGCCCCATCAATGTGCAGCGGCAGGCCGCGGGCGCTGCAAAAGGCAGAAATCGCTGCCAGCTCGGCCGGCTGGTAGGCCCGGCCATATTCGCTGGCCTGGGTAATCGAGACCGCGTGGGGTTGGACCTGATGGACATCATTGCGGATCGGATCGATCACGGCGGCGATGGCTTGCGGGGTCAGCTTGGCGCCTTCACCCTCGGCCAGCATCAGCTTTGCGCCGTGCAGATAGAAACCCGGCGCCCCGCCTTCGTCCATCTCGATATGGGCCTCACGGTGGCAAACCACTCCGCCGTGCGGCTGGACCATGGCAGCCAGCGCAAGACAGTTGACCGCCGTTCCGGTCGCTCCCCACAGCACTGTGCATTCGCGGCCAAAGACTTCGCCAAAGGCAGCATCAAGGCGTTGGCTGAGGGCATCGCCGTCATAGGGCGAATCGGGAGCATCCGCCGCCTGCATCGCACGCCACAGCGCTGGATGGACCGAAGCGGCATTGTCAGAGAGAAACAGCATAGCCATGTACTGCGCATTATGGCCACCGATTGCGCCGTCAAGCATCAGGAACAGGGCATGGCCGAAGTAACTATAACACGTCACGGATCTGGCACCGCAGGAGAGTATCATGCCCACGTCGCCGGAGAGCCCGCGATCGGCCGGCTGACCTGGGTGCAAAACGGCGCGATCCGTGCGGCCGAACACACCCTGGTTCCGCCGGAAATCGGAGGTCGCGGCGTGGCAGCCAAGCTGGTCGAGGCCCTTGTGGCCGATGCTCAGACCGAAGGCTTCCTGATCGACCCGGTGTGCAGCTATGTCGCCGCCCAATTCAAGCGCCACCCTGATTGGGCCAGCCTCAACGCGAGGGGCCAGTAAAGCTCTGGCAAGGCATAGTTTCGTAGCTTTTTGGTGACGGCATTTTAACCGACACCGTGCAAAATGGCGATATGGCCGATCAGGACCCCTCCACGCTCGCCAGCCATGGACGCCGTGCAAGCCCGCGGCTCCGGCTTAACCTGCCGGCGCAATTGATCACGCTTGATAGCCGGGGCCCGGCACTGCTCGAAAACATTTCCGCGACCGGGGCCCGGATTGCTTCGCGCCTGGTCGTACGCCCGGGCAGCTCTTGCGTGGTGCGGATCGCGGGGCTTGAACTGTTTGCAGACATCACCTGGGCGATCAGTGATCGCTGCGGGATCCTGTTTGAACGCCCCCTGACCGAGCAGCAACTGTTAACGCTGCGCGAGCTTAATGGCTTGCCGGTCAAAAACGAAAAGACTGCGCGAAAGGAATGGGCCCAACGCTTTGTCGAGGGCAGTGTCCGCGGCGGCTGAGCTGACCGGACGTTTGAATGGTGCTGCTGGGGAGGATTGAACTCCCGACCTCAGCCTTACCAAGGATGCGCTCTACCACTGAGCTACAGCAGCCAACCATTCAGATGGCCCGACTGGCGCAAGGCCGGTCCGGGCAGGGGCGCGCTATTGGCCGTGCCCCCTTGCTTTGTCAAGCGGGAGCCTGTTAGCGCAGGTAAATTGCCGATGCGTAAAGACGACAACCTTTCGCGCGAGGAGCGCCTGGCTGCGAAGCTGCGGGAAAACCTGCGGCGACGTAAGGACCAGGCGCGCGCAATTTCTGGCGGCAATCCGCCTCTTCCCAAAGACCCGGACCCCCGCTAGGGGCGGGTGCTCCTAAGACAATTGCGGAGCAAAGCCTTTGCCGCGCCTGATTCTCGTTCGCCACGGCCAATCACAGTGGAACCTTGAGAACCGGTTCACCGGTTGGTGGGATGTCGACCTGACCGCCAAGGGTGAGGAAGAGGCCCGCGCCGCAGGAGCCCTGCTCAAAGCGAAGGGCATGCTGCCTTCAATCGCCTTCACGTCATTTCAGACCCGCGCGATCCGCACGCTCCACCTCGCGCTGGAAGCCGCTGGGCGCGTCTGGATCCCAGAAACGAAGGATTGGCGCCTCAATGAACGGCACTATGGCGGGCTGACCGGGCTCGACAAGGCCGAGACCGCCGCCAAGCATGGCGACGAACAGGTCAAGATCTGGCGCCGCAGCTTCGACATTCCGCCGCCGGTCCTCGAAGACGGTTCGGAATTCGATCTCAAGGCTGACCCGCGCTATGCCGGGATCGCGATTCCTTCGACCGAAAGCCTGAAGGATACCATCGCCCGCGTCCTGCCCTATTATGAAGCGGCTATCGCACCCGCGCTGAGGGCTGGCGAAGTGGTGCTGGTCGCTGCACATGGCAACAGCTTGCGCGCGCTGGTCAAGCACCTGTCCGGCATTTCCGATGCGGACATCACCGGGCTGGAAATCCCGACCGGACAGCCGATCGTTTACGAACTGGATAACAACCTGGCCGCGCTTGAGCGCTATTACCTTTCGGAGCGTTGAGACATGGGCGCACCCGTAGCCATCGTCATGGGCAGCCAGTCGGACTGGGCGACCATGAAGTGCGCCGCCGAGGCGCTGGATAAGTTGGGCGTGGCCTATGACGCACGGATCGTTTCGGCCCACCGCACCCCGCAGCGACTGGTAGCCTTTGCCGAAGGCGCCGCTGCCGAGGGCTTCAAGGTGATTATCGCCGGAGCCGGTGGCGCTGCCCACCTGCCGGGCATGGTCGCCAGCATGACCCACCTGCCGGTGCTGGGCGTGCCGGTCCAGTCTAAGGCTCTATCAGGTCAGGACAGCCTGCTCTCGATCGTGCAGATGCCCGCAGGCATCCCGGTTGGCACCCTGGCGATTGGTGAGGCCGGGGCAACCAATGCCGGACTGCTCGCTGCCGCCATTCTGGCGACGACCGACCCGGCCCTGGCCGAAAAGATCAAGGCGTTTCGCGCTGCGCAAAGCGCCAGCGTTGCCGAGCGGCCGAGCTGAGGCAATGATGATCCCCCCGGGTGAAACCATCGGCATTCTCGGGGGCGGCCAGCTGGGCCGGATGCTGGCCATGGCCGCCGCGCGGCTGGGCTACCGGGTGCATATCTTCGCGCCGGAACGCGATTCCATCGCCGCCGACGTTGCCGCCCAGTTCACCTGTGCCGATTGGGGCGATGCGGCGGCCATGGCCGCCTTCGCCGCCGACTGCGCGGTGGTGACCTATGAGTTTGAGAATGTCCCCGTTGGCCCGCTGACCGCGCTGGGCAATGTGGCCTTGCTGCCCAATGCCCGCGCGCTTGAAGTGGCGCAGGACCGGCTCAACGAGAAGCGCTTCGTGACCGACCTCGGCGGGAAGCCCGCACCCTTTGCAGCGGTCGATACCGCGGAGGATTTGCAGCGGGCGATTGCCACGATTGG
This sequence comes from Pseudomonadota bacterium, assembly GCA_041169825.1. Lineage (GTDB taxonomy): Bacteria > Pseudomonadota > Alphaproteobacteria > Sphingomonadales > Sphingomonadaceae > Novosphingobium. The sequence goes on along the minus strand of JBEEIN010000063.1, from coordinate 1 downwards.
C
>JBEEIN010000062.1:0-14101 GCA_041169825.1 Pseudomonadota bacterium | reverse complement strand
ATAGGCTGCGGCGAACCCATCGGGCAGGGTCACCGTCCCGTTGGCCAGCTTGGCACCCTCCAGATCGCCCTTGCGGTTCAGCGGGGCAAATTCCCCGGCGGCGAACTGGCCGATCCCTTCGACAATCGCTTCAACCATGTCGGGGCTGGCGGCGGCGAAACGCGGATGGGCAGCCAGTTCATCGATCCCGGCATTGACGCGAATGGCCAGGACCTGATCGGCGGTTGGGGCAGTGAAATCCATGGTGCTCTCTTGCTTTCCCTTGGCTTTGCAGCTTTCCGCCTATAGCGGGAGGTGCATGGCCGACAAGCACGAACCCGCGCAAATCCTTGCTGCCGATCCCGCCGGGATTGCTGCGGCGGCTGCGGAATTGCGCGCCGGTCACCTCGTCGCCCTGCCGACCGAGACTGTTTACGGGCTCGCCGGCCGCGCTGACCGTGCAGAATCGGTCGCGGCAATCTATCGCGCCAAGGGTCGGCCCGATTTCAACCCGCTGATCGTTCATGTGCCATCGGTTGAAGCGGCTCGGGCTATCGCGCAGTTCGATGCGCGTGCCGAACAATTGGCCGCGGCGTTCTGGCCCGGGGCGCTGACCCTGGTCCTGCCACTGCGGCCCGACGCGGCAATTGCCGCAGCGGTTACGGCTGGCCTGCCAACCATAGCCCTGCGCTGCCCGGCCCACCCGGTGATGCAGGCCGTGCTGGCGGCAAGTGGACTACCGTTGGCGGCCCCATCCGCCAACCGCAGCGGCGGGGTCAGCCCCACCCGCGCGGCGCATGTCGCCGCCTCGCTCGGCGCGAACGCGCCCATGATTCTCGATGGCGGGGCCTGTGCCGCCGGGCTTGAATCGACAATTGTCGCCCTGCGCGAAAGCGGCACCTGGCAGGTGCTTCGCCCCGGCCCGATCACCGCAGCGGCGCTTGCCGCGGTTTTGGGCGGCGAACCCGAAGCCGTGACCGCAGCCGCAATCGAGGCTCCGGGCCAGCTCGCCAGCCACTATGCGCCGGGCAAGCCGGTCCGTCTCGATGCGCGCGCGGCGGAAACCGATGAATACCTGATCGGGTTCGGCCCGGTTGCGGGCGATCTCTCGCTTTCCCCGAAAGGCGATCTGGCTGAAGCCGCGGCCGGACTCTACGCCGCATTGCATGCTGCGGCGGCCTCGGCGAAACCACGCATCGCCATCGCACCGATCCCGGCAGACGGGCTGGGCCAGGCGATCAATGACCGTTTGGCGCGGGCCGCAGCCTGACTATTTCGGTTCGTAGGGCACACTCGGCGCCAAGCGGCGCATTTCACCATAGGCCCGCTCAGCCTTGCGGCACGCGCCATCGTCGCCGCGGCGGCATCGGTTGGATTGCTTGCGATATTCGCGGTCCAGTTCGCCCAGGCGCTCTTCACGCTGGCGAAGGGCGCGGCCACGCTCTTCATCCTTCTCGGACTGGCTGGTGGTCATGACGTCGACCACCTTGCCGCCGGTCTTGATGACTTGCACCGGCGCAGAGACAACGCCCATGGCTGCGCCGCAGCCGGGCAAGAGCAGCAGAGCGGGCAGCAGCAAAAATCTTAGATGGGCCATCGGAACCTCCGGCGCGATCAGGATGAATCCCCTCCTGACAGTGCCAGCCTAACCGCCGATGAACCGCTTCGCTATCAGGGCTTCCCACTAGGGGGCAGTCGCACCTTTGCCGGGTTCGCAAACCAGCTTGCCCGAACCCATCGATTCAACCGTGCACCGCGCCCGGCCGCGAACCGTCACGCTGCCGGATCCCATGATCTTGGCCTTGACCTCACCATCGCTCGCGAAAGCGGAATTGCCCGAACCGGCAATGGTCAGGTCAGCCTTTTCGGTCTTTAGCGCATCCATCTCTGCCGAACCGCTGCCAACAATGCTGACCTCAAGCGCGGTGACATTTCCGGCGCCGCGGTAGGAACCCGATCCGGCGATCGTCAGGTCAAGCTTGTCGCTGGCGATGCTGGGCGTCTCGATGTCGCCAGAGCCGGCAATTGTTACCTTGGCCTCCTTGGCGAGGGCGGCGGCGCTGATCTTGCCCGATCCGGCCATGGTCAGGGTCTTGGGCGCCGGCATGGTCACATTGACCACGGCCTTGGCGCTGCCCGTGTCGATGCTCTTGCCTTCGCGCAGCACCCCCAGCGTGCCGTCCTTCAGGGTGAAGCGCAGCCGATCGGTCACGGCCTTGTCACCCTCGACGGTGATCGCCAGCCTGTCACCCTGCGTCACCCGGACCTCATCCGGGCCGAGCAGGACCAGTTCCTGTGGCGGGGTGCCGGTCAGGTCGATCTCGGCCAGCGGCTTGCCCTTTTCACCGTTGATCGAGATGTTGCCATCACAGGCGGCAACCCCGGCGGCCATGGCCACGGCAATGATCGGACCCAGGGCCCGGAAGAATCGGTCAATCTTCATGGCGAGTCTCCTGCGCAATGTGTGTTGTTGATATAATACAGCACAGCGGTGACGGCAAGGGGCTGCGAAGCCGACATAGAAAAAGGGCCGCTCCCGCAAAGGAACGGCCCTTTCTGGTGATAGCTTCAGTGCCCTTAGGCGCTGGCCGCTTCGGCGTAGTACTTGGGCGCGTGCTCATTGAGGATCGCCAGGATCTTCTTGAGCGCTGCCGGTTCGTCGGTCTTTTCCATCGCCGCCAGCTCACGCGCCAGGCGCGACGAGGCCGCTTCGAAGATCTGCCGCTCCGAATAGGACTGTTCGGGCTGGTCATCGGCGCGGAACAGGTCGCGGGTCACTTCGGCGATCGAGACCAGGTCACCCGAATTGATCTTTGCTTCGTATTCCTGGGCGCGGCGCGACCACATGGTGCGCTTGACCTTGGGCTTGCCCTTCAGCGTATCGAGCGCCTCGCGCAGGGTCTTGTCGCTGGACAGCTTGCGCATGCCGATCGCTTCAACCTTGTTGGTCGGCACGCGGAGCGTCATCCGCTCCTTCTCGAACCGCAGAACATAGAGTTCCAGGGTCATGCCGGCGATTTCCTGCTCCTGCAGTTCGATCACCCGACCGACACCGTGCTTGGGATAAACGACGTAGTCACCAACATCGAAGGCGTGCGCCTTGGAAGCCATGTATCGTCCTTTCATGCGGCGGGCATATCTCCCGTCGAACCGGACAGCGGCGTGGATAATCAGTTCCGCCGCCAACCGATCCCGGCTGGCACCGTGTTTCCCCCGTCCGTGTTCGCAGTCCCGCCTAGCCAATGATTGCCATGCAACCGGGGCGGGCAGCCCCGGAAGTCGGGTGATTATATAGCATGTCGGCAACAAAATTACCAGACCGCAGAATTCCGCGCTCTGACAAGCGATTCCGCCGTCAGCCCGAAACTGTCACCGATGCAAGTTATGCAATCGATTCGCGCTGCAGGCGCGAAGGATCAATCGCCCTCGCCAGGCTCAGCCGAGAAGTACTTGTCGAACTTGCCTTCCTCACCCTTGTGCTCGTCGGCATCGGCCGGCGTTTCCTTCTTGGTGGTGAGGTTGGGCCACTCGGCCGAATACTTGGCGTTCAGCTCAAGCCACTGTTCCAGCCCGGATTCGGTATCGGGCAGGATGGCTTCGGCCGGGCATTCGGGCTCGCACACGCCGCAGTCGATGCATTCGCTGGGATTGATCACCAGCATGTTCTCGCCTTCGTAGAAGCAGTCTACCGGGCAGACCTCTACGCAATCCATGTACTTGCACTTGATGCAGGCGTCGGTGACGACATAGGTCATGGTATTCAGGTCCCCTGAGGCGTGTTGTTGTTCTGCGCTGCTATGGGATTTGCGGCGCGCTCGTCAAGCGTGCGGTAACAGGCGATTGCTTCGGTGGCAGGTCCGCGCCGCGCGGGCACTGTGATCAGTTCGATCACGCGAACCCCCGAACGCGCCGGGACGGTCAGCACGTCGCCCGCCGAAACAGCCGCGCTCGGCTTCTCGATTCGCTTGCCGTTCAGCCGAAAGTGCCCTTCGGCCACCCAGTCATGGGCCAGGGTCCGTGACGGCGCGAGCCTTAGAAACCAAAGCAGTTTGTCGATTCTCATCGCACCAGCTCGGCCAAGGCTGCGAAGGCGCCGCTGGCCGGGCTGGCCTTGGGCCGCTCAGCCTGGCGGGTATCCCGCCGGACCGGCCGCCAGCGCCAGCGCGGCGGTGCAACCGGGCCCGGCGCATCCTTGGGTAAGGGGCGCGGCATGATCGGCTGGAAACCGGCACTGCGCAGCAACTGGGCATAGGCCGGGGTGCCAAGGCCCATCGAAATGGCCAGCGCCGGATCCAGCACCACCGGCTTGCCCGCCGCCGCCGTGCGGGCACCGTGCGCGGCGTGGAGCAGCTTTTCCGCCATGTCGAGCCGCAGCGCCTGCTTGCCCAGCGTGCGATAGCCGGGGGGCGGGGCGGTCCCGCCGATCACCGCAAGGACCGGCGGCATGGTCGGATGCGGGGCGGCCAGTTGCACACCCTTGACCGCCTGCAGGCTGCGCCATGCCGTCAAGGCGGACGGCTTGAGCATGGCCGGCATGAACAGATCGAGTGCCCCCACCTGCACGCCCAACCGCCGCAGCAGGTGCCGCTGGGCAGGCGTTAGCAGGTCAATGCCAGAGCCCACTTTGCCCAGGGTGCCGCCGGCCTCGATCAAGCGGATCAGGATGGCGCGCAGTTCGGGGCCGCCATCGGCCGCGCGGCTCGCCTGTTCGAGCTTGCGCAGCGGCGCGAGCGGAGCCAGGGCCCCCTCCAGCCACCCGAGCAGCGCCGCTTCAAGGTCGCGCCGCGCAACTTGGGGCAAGGCTGCCAGGGCCGGCTCCAGCGTCAGCACCGGGTTCAGGATCGATTTGCCGGGCGCGAGCCGGGCAATGCGCTCTCCCTCCCACGCCAGACTGGTGCCTGACAGTTCCAGTTCAACGTGCGCCCCGCCGGCCAGGGCTGCAGTCAGCTTTTCAGCCCGCTTGGCCAGCAGGACCGGCAGGTGCCGCTCGGCCGCGGCCAGCAGCAGCTTGTGATCGGCCAGCCGCGCCGCCGGATCGACCCGGAAGCGGAACCCGGCGAGGACGCCAATCGCCTCACCGTCGACCAGCACGCGATCCTCCTCGACCGTCACTGGCAAGAGCCCGGCGTCGGGCCCCAGCTTTTTCATCAGCACCGATGTCCGGCGATTGACGAACCGCTCGGTCAGGCGGCCGTGCAAGGCGTCGGACAGCCGCGCCTCGGCGGCGCGGGCGCGGGCGGCCATCTCCTCGCGGGCCAGCACCCAGTCGGGCCGCTGGGCGATATAGGACCAGGATCGGATTGCCGCGATCCGGCCCTGCAGGGTGTCGATATCGCCATCGGGCCGATCCAGCTCGGCGATCGCCTTGGCCACGTGGTCGCCGGGGATTTGCCCGTCCTTGAGGTCGGACCACAGCCGCGCCACGAACCGGGCGTGGGTCTCGGCCCCGTGCTGACGGAAATCGGGCAGGCGGCAGGCATCCCACAGCCGTGCGACGCGCTTGGCACCCCTGGCATCGGCCAGGATCGCGGGATCGTCGCCCAGGCGCTTCAATACGGCCAGGTCGATCGCTTCGGGCGCGATCCGCAGCTCGGGGCGGCCCGGCAGCCGTTCCAGATCGGCAATCAGGCGGCCGACCGAACTGCAATCCGGCTCCGCCTCGCGCCAGAACAGCTGGGTCAGCGGGGCAAAGCGATGCTCCTCGATCGCATAGACCTCCTCGGGCGTGAATTCGGCGTCATGACTTCCAGTCCCGGCCAGGGTGCCAAAGGTCCCATCGGTCTGGTGCCGTCCGGCGCGACCGGCGATCTGCGCCATTTCCGATGGCATCAACCGCCGCTGCCGCACCCCGTCGAATTTGGACAGCCCGGCAAAGGCGACATGCTGGACATCAAGGTTGAGGCCCATCCCGATCGCATCGGTCGCGACCAGATAGTCGACTTCGCCAGACTGGTATAAGGCCACCTGCCGGTTGCGGGTCTCGGGCGAAAGCGCGCCCATCACCACTGCCGCGCCGCCCCGAAACCGGCGGAGCATCTCGGCAATGGCATAGACCTGCTCGGCCGAAAAGGCGACGATTGCTGAGCGCGGCGGGATCCGGGAGAGCTTGCGCGCGCCAGCGTGGCTCAGCGTTGAAAAGCGCGGGCGGCCGATGATTTCGGCTTCCGGAACCAGGGCGCGGACCATCGGTTCCAGCGTGGCTGAGCCCAGGATCATCGTTTCCTCGCGGCCGCGCGCGTGGAGCAGGCGGTCGGTAAAGACATGGCCGCGTTCCCGGTCTGCGCCCAGCTGGGCCTCATCCAAACCGACAAAAGCCAGGTCGGCCCCAACCGGCATGGCCTCGGCCGTGCAGAGCAGCCAGCGGGCGTGTTTGGGCTCGATCCGCTCCTCACCGGTGATCAGCGCGACCCGGTCAGCCCCCTTGATCGCGCAGACCCGGTCATAGACTTCGCGCGCCAGCAGGCGCAGCGGAAAGCCGATCGCGCCGGATGAATGGGCGCAGAGCCGTTCGATCGCCAGGTGGGTCTTGCCGGTATTGGTCGGGCCCAGCACGGCCTTGATCCGGCCGTCGCCGCTTCGCTGTCCGGGGCCAGAAGTGCTGCGCGCCATTGCCTGACAGGATGTGGCACTGCCACCTGAAGCCGACAAGATGTCCATCCGCCTTATTCCCCAGCGCCCCCGTTCTTAGCCGAAGATTAACCTTGGCGGTGCAGAGCGGTTGCCGAAGTCAGCCGCCCGGGGGCCAGATTGGTGTTCACATCGCGCGAAGCGCTTGATGCCGGGGGCGGCACGGCCTCGTTGGGGCTGCGTCTGACCGGCATTGGCGCGCCATCAGCCCGCGCGGCCCAAGGGAAGTTTGACCCGCTCTCGCGGCGTATCGAGCGGCTTCGCCTGCACTGGGATGCCCGGCTGGCGCGGCTCGACTGGACACCGGACCTGGCCGAAGACATCGGGTCAAGGCGCTGGTTCCGTGGACTTGGCACGCTGTTTGGCCTCAGCGCCTTCGCCCTGGCCTTCCTCCCTGATTTCTCCACGATCGCTGCGCCGCCGGCCATGCCGCTCGACGCCACCGCTCGCGATGCATTCCGCAGCCAGGCGATCCGGCCCATCGCCTTCGGCGCAGGTACCGGATTGCGCATGGGGCCGACCGACCGCGTCAGCCCCGCCGCCAACGTGCCAGAACGGGCTATCGTGCAGCTGACCGCCACCTATGGCCAGGGCGACAGCTTTGAACGACTGCTGCAGCGCGCTGGGGTTGGGGCTGGCGATTCCGCCCGCGTCACCAGCCTTGTTGCAGGTTCGATTGATCCTGCCGGCCTTGCGCCCGGCACGCAGGTCGACATCACGCTGGGGCCGCGCGCAGGCGCGGGCCTGGCTCGCCCGCTGGAGGCGATTGCGTTTCGCGCGCGGTTTGACCTGAGGCTGCATGTCGCGCGCAGCAACGGCGGCTTCGTGCTGCGCTCGCAGCCGATCCCGGTCAGCACAACACCGCTGCGGATTCGCGGCACGATTGGCGCCGGACTCTATCGTTCGGCCCGCGCTGCCGGGGCACCGATCGAGGCGATCCAGCAATACCTGCAAGTGCTCGACCGGCACCTCAGCCTCGATACGGCGATCGAGCCGGGCGACACTTTCGATATCATCGTCGGCTTCAGGCGCGCCGCCACGGGCGAGACCAGCGTGGGTGACCTGCTGTTCGCCGGGGTCGAGCGCAATGGCAAGCCGAAGGCCCAGCTGTTGCGCTGGGGGGGCGAGGGCCAGTTTTTTGAAGCATCGGGCATGGGCGCGCAGCGTTCGGGCCTGATTATGCCCGTGGTTGGTCACATCACCTCGAACTTTGGCGCGCGCCGCCATCCGATCCTGGGCTATACCCGGATGCACGCCGGGGTCGATTTCGGCGCGCCCTGGGGTGCCCCGATCTATGCGGTCGGCGATGCGACGGTCAGCTTCGCCGGCTGGGCCGGAGGCCATGGCAATCACGTCAAACTGGAACATGGCGGCGGCTGGGGCACCGGCTATTCGCATATGAGCCGGATTGCCGTGTCGCCCGGCATGCGGGTCCGGGCGGGACAGGTGATCGGCTATGTCGGCTCAACCGGCCTCTCGACCGGACCGCACCTGCATTATGAGCTCTATCGCAACGGCGCCAAGGTTGATCCCATGGCGGTGCGCTTCACCGTTTCCAACCAGGTTGATGCCAAGGAACTGGCCGCCTTCCGCGCCCGGATGGCAGCGCTGAAGGCCGTGGTGCCCGGGGCGGCACTCGCCCCGCTTGGCTCACCCCCCATTTAGAAGCGGGCTTGCTGGCCTCCGGTCTCGCGCCTAGAGCATTGGCCATGACCGGTTCCTATCCCGCCACCCGCCTGCGCCGGACCCGCGCCAGCGCCTGGAGCCGCGCGCTCCACCGTGAAACCGTGCTGATCCCGGCTGACCTGATCTGGCCGCTGTTCGTCACCAGCGGGACCAACACCGAAGAGCCGATTGCCTCCCTGCCCGGCGTGTCGCGCTGGTCGGTCGATCTGGTGGTGGAGCGGGCGAAGGAAGCCGTATCCTTGGGCATCCCCTGTCTGGCGCTGTTTCCCAACACCCAGCCCGAGCTGCGCAGCGAGGACGGGCGCGAGGCGCTGAACCCGGATAACCTGATGTGCCGCGCGATCCGCGCGATCAAGGATGCCTGCGGCGATCGGATCGGCGTGCTGACCGATGTCGCACTCGACCCCTATACCAGCCATGGCCAGGACGGCCTGGTCGATGCGGCCGGCTATGTCCTGAACGACGCCACGGTCGAAGTCCTGGTGGGGCAAAGCCTCAACCAGGCCGCCGCCGGGGCCGACGTGATTGCCCCCAGCGACATGATGGACGGCCGGATCGGCGCGATCCGTGAAGCGCTGGAAGGGGCCGGGCACGCCAATGTCCAGATCATGTCCTATGCGGCCAAATATGCCTCGGCCTTCTATGGCCCGTTCCGTGATGCCGTGGGCAGCCGCGGCCTGCTGAAGGGGGACAAGAAGACCTATCAGATGGATCCCGCCAACAGCGAGGAAGCCCTGCGCGAGGTGGAACTGGACCTGTTCGAAGGGGCGGACAGCGTGATGGTCAAGCCCGGCCTGCCCTATCTCGACATCATTCTGAAGGTGAAGGAAGCCTTCGCCGTGCCGGTCTTTGCTTACCAGGTCAGCGGCGAATACGCGATGATCGAAGCCGCCGTTGCCGCCGGTGCCGGGGAACGCGATGCGCTGGTCATCGAAACGCTCACTGCGTTCAAGCGGGCCGGCTGTTCGGGCGTGCTCACCTATCACGCTGCGCATGCCGCGCGGCTGCTGAATGGCTGAATTCCGGCTAACCACTAACCGGCTCGTCATGCGCTCGTGGCGCGATGAAGACCTTGCGCCCTTCCATGCGATCAACAGCGATCCGCAAGTCATGGCCACGCTCGGCCCGGTGATGAGCCGAGACGAGGTGGCCGCCCTGATCGCGCGGATGCAGGCGCATCAGGCAGAACACGGCCACTGCTTCTGGGCCCTGGTCCAGCAGTCGGATCAACAGCTGATCGGCTGGTGCGGCCTGATCCGCGGCACGGTGGGTCCGGTGGCGGGCAAGGGGGAATTTGGCTGGCGGCTCGCGCGGGCGGCGTGGGGCCAGGGCTACGCCACCGAAGCGGCCAAAGCGGCCATTGACTGGTATTTCGGGACCTTTCCTGATCAAGCTGCCTGGGCGATCACCCATGAAGGCAACCGGCGTAGCCGGGCGGTGATGGAGCGGCTGGGCATGACCTATCGGCCTGATCTCGATTTCGATCACCCCCGCCTCGCGGCTGATTCGCCGTTGTTGCGGCACGTCACCTATGAACTGCCTCGTGGCCGCTGGGGGGCACAATGAACCGCGCCGGCGCCGGGCCCCGGCGCGCCTTGTTCGTGTTGACGATCCTGACGGGCAGCTTCCTGCTGTTTCTGGTCCAGCCACTGGTCGCGCGGCTGGCGCTGCCGCGCCTCGGCGGGGCCCCCAATGTCTGGAACAGCGCGATGCTGGTCTATCAGGCGCTGCTGTTGGCTGGCTAGTTCTATGCGCATCGCCTGTCCCGGCTCCCGCTGAAACAGCAGGGTCGCTTCCATCTTGCCCTGTTGGCCCTGGCGGGCCTGACCTTGCCGATCACCCTCGCCAACCTGCCGCCGCTAGCGGCGGGGATGGAAATTCTGTGGGTGCCAGCCCTGCTGGCGCTGACGATCGGTCCGGTGTTCTTCCTGGTCTCGGCCCAGGCCCCGCTGATGCAGCGCTGGTATGCCGCGCACCCCGGCGCGAGTGCGTCCTGGGCGCTTTACGCCGCTTCCAATCTCGGCAGCTTCGGGGGACTGATCGCCTATCCGCTACTGGCCGAACCCCTATTGTCGGCCTCACAGCAAAGCCTGGGCTGGTCGCTCGGCTATGCCCTGCTGGTAATCCTGGTCGGGCTTTGCGCCTGGAGCCGCTCCGGCACGGCCGAGCCTGCGCCAGAACAGGTCGCCGATGCACCGGCCGCAGCTGTTGGCGGGCGCCGGATTGCGCTGTGGCTGCTCCTGGCAGCCGTCCCCTCGGGGCTGATGCTGTCTACCACCACGCACCTCACGACTGACCTCTTTGCCATGCCGCTGTTGTGGGTGATCCCGCTCGGTCTCTATCTGCTCAGCTTCAGTGTCGCCTTTGCCGACAATCGCCTGCTGGCGCGGGTCCTCACCCAGCTGGCGCCCCTGCTCGTGCTGGTCGCAGGTGGCTTCGCGGCGTCATCCAGTCATGCCACCACCATGGCCCCGGTCGTTGGCAGCGTGGCCTTGCTGTTCGTGGTCTGCGTGGCGCTGCATTCCCGGCTTTACGATGCGCGGCCCGATGCGTCGCAGCTGACCCTGTTCTATTTGGTCATGTCGGCCGGTGGCGCCTTGGGTGGGCTGTTCACCGCGCTGTTTGCGCCGCTGCTGTTTGACTGGGTGTGGGAACATCCCCTGCTGGTGCTCGCCGCCGCGCTGCTGCTGCCAACCGCCAGCCTGTTTGACTGGCGCAAGCTCAACGGGGTCGATCCATTCCTGGCGCGGGTCACGGCCTGGGCCGTGCTCGCGACCGGGCAGGCGATGTGCTGGTTCATTTACCAGGCCACCACCACCGTTGGGGACTTTGCGCAAGATTACTATCTGTTGACGCTGGGCGTGGGGCTGCTGGGCTGCCTGATTGCGCCGTGGCGCTGGATGTTTGCGCTGTTGCTGGTGGCGCTGATGTATGCCCAGGGCGGCTGGGATACGGTCAACGCCTCGGGCGATGGGCTGCGGACGCGCAGCTATTTCGGGGTCTACACCGTGCGCGATTTTCCGGTGCAGCGGATGCGGACCCTGGCCCATGGCACCACGCTCCACGGCAAGCAGTCGCTTGATCCCAAACTGCGTCGCCTGCCGCTGACCTATTACGGCCCGGGGTCCGGGGCCGGGATTGCCTTTGCCAACGCCGACCGGCTGTTCGGCCCGCAGGCGCGGCTAGGCGTGGTTGGCCTCGGCACCGGTACGCTGGCCTGTTATCACCAGCCCGGCCAGTCCTGGCGCTTCTTCGAGATTGACCCGGCCGTGCTCCACCTCTCGCGCAACGGCACCTTCACCTACATCCGCGATTGCGCCCCAGATGCCCAGGTGGTGCTGGGCGATGCGCGGCTGGCCCTGGAGCGCATGCCAAAGGGCGGGCTGGATTTGCTCGCCGTCGATGCCTTCTCATCCGATGCGATCCCGCTGCACCTGATGACCGACGAGGCGATCGGGGTCTATCTCGCTGCCCTGAGCGACAAGGGCCTGCTGCTGATCCACATATCCAACCGTTATATCGATCTCGAACCGGTGCTGGCCGCGATCGCGCGCAAGCGCGGGCTGGCGATTGCGGTGCGCGATGATGATACGGCCGAGGATATCGCCACCTATTTCACCTCGTCCACCTGGGTGGCAATCGCTCGCGATCCCGCCCGGATTCAGGACCTGCGCAAGGTTGATCCTGCGCGGGCCTGGCGCCGACCCGGTCCGGCCGCGCCACGCGCCTGGACCGATGACCATGCTTCAATCCTGCCCCAGGTGCGTTGGGGCAATCTGCTGGGAAGCCACTGACATGACCCGACCTGATATCACCCTGCTTGAAATCCACGGCAAGCGCCCGCGCATCCATGACAGCGCCTTTATCGCCCCCGGATGCCGGATCATCGGCGACGTGGAGATCGGGCCCGATGCCTCGATCTGGTACAACTGCGTCATCCGTGGCGATGTCAGCCGGGTGGTGATTGGCGCGCGCACCAATGTCCAGGATGGCAGCGTGATCCATTGCGATGGGCCGATGCCCGGCAAGCCCGAGGGCTTTCCCACCCTGATTGGCGATGACGTGCTGATCGGCCACATGGCGATGATCCACGGCACCGTGATCGAGGATCGCGGCTTTGTCGGCTTTTCCGCCCAGACCATGAACGGCTGCGTGATTGAGCAGGATGGCATGCTGGCGGCGGGGGCCCTGCTTTCGCCTAACAAGCGGATCCCGGCGCGCCAACTGTGGTCGGGCCGCCCCGCCACCTTCATGCGCGATCTGGATGACCGGATGCTCGCCGGCCTGCAGATGGGCGTGAAGCACTATGTCGAAAACGCCAAGCATCACGCGGCGGCACTCAATGGCCAGGCCGAAGGCTGACCTGCCGCCCGCCGCCGCGATCCTGGCGCTGGCGGATGGCGAGGGGCGGCTGGCGTTGCGCGTTACCCCCGGCGCGCGGGTCGAAACCGTGGCGATCGAGGATGGTCGGCTGCTGGTAAAGGTCCGCGTCAAGCCTGAGGACGGCAAGGCCAATGCCGCCGTGCTTGAACTATTGGCGGCGGCGCTGGGCGTCGCAACGTCACGGCTTCAGCTGCTCCGCGGCGCCACCGGGCGCGACAAGCTGGTGCAGCTCGTCGCGCGCTAGGCGGTTCAGCCCTGCGGCTTTTTGGCGTGCTGCATCATGTAGCCCATGTAATCGATCTTGCCGATCGGCAGGCCGGCCTGGCGCAGGATCGCATAGGCAATCATCAGGTGGAAATGGAACTGCGGCATCGCCCAGTCGCGGACATAGTCTGACACGGTCAGGGCAAAGCCCATGCCATTGGGCAGGTCGAATTCAACCATGGCCTCCTCGGCGAGCGGCGCAGTCTTGCGCCCGGCGGCAATCAGCGCGCGCACTTCGGCCAGGTGGGCGCGCGCCGCGGTGATCGTGGCGTGGTCGGTGTCGAGGCCTGAATGGCTCCCGCCATAGGCCCGGTTCAGCGTATTGAAGACCTGCTGCGTGCAAAACCGCACCTGGGTTGCCAGCGGCAGCATGTCCGGCGCCAGCCGCGCCTGCAACAAGGCATCGCCCTGTTCGCTTGCGGCGGCCTTGCCCAGCAGGTGGTCCAGCGTGCCCAGCAGCTGGTCAAAGGTAATCAGGGCGGTTTCAGCTAGGTGCATGTCAGGCTCTCCGGTTTCGAATTGAAACCGGGTTAGGCGGGTGGCGGGCCCGGTTCAAGGGGCAGCGGTCAGCGCCAGCGAGGCGCCACCAGAACCAGGGCGCCGCAAGCTGACCCCCTCGCGAAGGTCAGTTGCGCGCCATGCCCCGCGCCATACGCCCCAGCACTTCGGCCATGGCATCGGCGACCGTTCGATCCTTAACCTGGGTATCGGCAATGGCGCGGGTCATGGCCTCCACCCACTGCCCGGCGGTGTCGCGGGTGATCGGGATGCCGCCGTGAGCGCTCATCATGCATTTGCCGGGGTTGGCTTCAAACCAGTCGCGTGGACCGCCCGCCCAGCCGGCCAGAAACAACGGCAGCTGCGCCCGCATATCGGTCAGGTCATCCGCATGGATTGCGCGCAGTTCGGCATAGGCCGGTTCCTGTTCCATCAGGTCATAGAACCGGTCGGTGATCGCCCGCATGGCGTCATGCCCGCCGACAGATTCGAAGGGGCTGGCAGCGGGATCGGGACGCATGGCTTCGGCTCCTCAGCGGTATTCGGCAGCCTGCTCGCTGACAGACTGCCGAATATCGCGCATTGACGCCGATCAATCGCTGTCAGTGCTGTCTTCGCTCGGCTCGGGCGCGGTCTTGCCCGCCTTCTTCGCGGCGGGCTTGGC
>JBEEIN010000061.1:0-4053 GCA_041169825.1 Pseudomonadota bacterium | reverse complement strand
CGGCTTCGCGGTGCCCGGCGGCAGCCGCGGCAATCAGGCGGTCCTGTTCGGCATCGCTGATCCGGTCCCAGCCTGCACGGGTGAGGCGTTCAAGCGGACGATAGCGGACCTTGTATTGCATACGCTGCGCCCCCTCCACCCAATAGCCAAGATAGACGTAAGGCAGCCCCATTTCGCTGGCACGGCAGATGTGATCGAGGATGATGTAGTTGCCCAACCCCGAACGCCCGGCGTGGTCAGGATCGTAGAAACTGTAGATCATCGACAGCCCATCACCCTGCTTATCAGTCAGGCAGGCACCGACCAGGCGGCCCGGGGTGCCGTCGCTCGTCGGCTCGCGATACTCGACGAGATAGCTATCGACCGGGGTGTGCTCGACCATGTCGGCAAAGTCGACCTCATCCATGCTGGCCATGCCGCCGCCGGGGTGGCGTTCACCCAGGTAACGCTGCAGCAATTCAAACTGCTCCGACGTGGACCAGGGCCGGCAGAAAGTGGTCACCAGATCCCCATTGCGCTTCAGGTTGCGGCGCTGGGTCGAGGAAGCGCGAAACTCATTCGCCACCACCCGCACCGAAACGCAGGCGTTACAATCGATGCAGGACGGGCGATAGGCCACCGTCTGGCTGCGGCGAAAGCCGATCCGGCCCAGCGCATCGTTCAGCGCGTCGGCATGCGGCCCCTTCAGTTCCGTGAACACCTTGCGCTCACTGCGCCCCGGCAAATAGGGGCACGGCGCCGGGCTGGTCACGAAGAACCGGGGAAAGCGCACAGGGGCGTTCACGGGGTGCAAGAATCCTCTGCCGGGTTAATGCCAACCTCTATGCCCGCGCGGGGTAAGTGTTGAAAGAGTTTTAACCACGAAACAGGGTAAATGGTTCGTTATTTTACACAGCGGCCGTGGCTGCCGCTTGTGACTATCAGCCGAGCTCAACCTGGGTGACGGAATAGCCCGCCCCGCGCAGCGACGCGACCAGGGCATCAAGCTGATCGGCGTCGCGCGCCTCACACTCGATATCGGTGATCAGGCCCTTGGCCGGCAGGGTGGTGAAGATCCGCTGATGGTAGATCTCGATGATGTTGACCGAGTGCTTGTCAAACTCGCGCATCACCTTGAACAGGGCGCCCGGGCGGTCCTGCAGCGTGATCCGCAGCCGCGCGAGACGGCCCGAGCGGGCCAGATCGCGCAGCAGGACGTTGGCCAGCAGGCGCGTGTCGATATTGCCGCCGGTCAGCACGATCCCGACCTTGCGGCCCTTGAACAGCTCTGGATAGGCCATCACCGCCGCAAGACCTGCGGCACCGGCCCCCTCAACCACGGTCTTTTCGATCTGGACGAGCAGCGCCAGCGCCCGCTCCATCTGGCCTTCGCTGACCAGCACCAGATCATCGAGCAATTCGGCCAGGACCTTGCTGGTAAAGGCGCCCGGTTCCTGCACCGCAATGCCCTCAGCCAGGGTATCGCCGGCGCAGGGCAGGTTAGTGCCCTTGAGGCGATTGTACATCGAGGGGAACAGCTCTGCCTCCACCCCGATCAGGCGAATATCCGGCTTGATCGCGCGGGCGGCGACGCTCATCCCCGAGGCCAGGCCGCCACCACCCACCGGGATCACCAGCGTATCAAGCTCGGGCACGTCCTCGAGCATTTCAATCGCCACGGTGCCCTGCCCGGCCGCCACGTGCGGATCGTCAAACGGGTGGATGAAAGTCAGGCCCAGGTCGGCTTCAAGTTGGCGAGCGTGGGCATAGGCCTCGTCAAATGTCTCACCATGCAAGACCACCTTGCCGCCTACTGCCTCGGTCTGCATCACCTTCACCGAGGGCGTGGTGCGCGGCATGACGATCGTCACCGGCACGCCCAGCTTGGTGCCGTGATAGGACAGCCCCTGCGCGTGATTGCCTGCCGAGGCCGCGATCACACCGCGGGCCAGCTTATCCGGATCCATCAGCAGCATGGCGTTGCGGGCGCCGCGCTCCTTGTAAGCGGCGGTAAACTGGAGGTTTTCAAACTTCAGCCAGACTTCGGCGCCCGTAATCTCGCTGAGGGTCTGGGATCGATCAATATCCGTTCGCACGACCGAGCCCGCAATACGCGCGGCCGCTGCCCGAACATCGTCGAGGGTCAGAAGGGCGGGCGCTTGGACAAGGCTGGTCATGGTGGGCGCGCCGTAACGGAAACCACGTTCCCTTGCAAACCGCCGCGCGCCAAGAAATGCCCTGCCCATTCCTAAGCCCGTCTGGAAAAGCCTGCCCAAGGCGCTATGACCACCGACATGAGCGAACCAAAACACGTGTCCTTCCTGGGCCTGGGCGTAATGGGCGGCGCGATCGCGCGGCATATCGGCAATGCGGGTCACAAGCTGACCATTTACAATCGTAGCCCGGAGCGGCTGGCCAAATGGCAGGAGGCCAACCCTGGTCTGGCCGTCCGTGTTGCCCAAAGCCCGGCAGAGGCGGCCGAAGGCGCACAGGTCGTGCTGACCTGCGTTGGCAACGACGATGACCTGGCCGATGTCGTGCTGGGGCCGACCGGCATTTTCTCAACCCTGCGCAAGGGCGCGGTGTTCATCGACCACACCACCGTCTCTGCCCGGATCGCCCGCCAGATCGCGGTCGAGGCGCGCGACCTGCAAGTGCATTGCGTCGACGCGCCGGTCACCGGCGGCCAGGCTGGGGCCGAAAATGGCACGCTGACCGTGATGTGCGGCGGCCGTGATGAGGCAATCGAAGCCGCCCGGCCGATCATGGAAGCCTATACCAAGCGGATCGTCCATGTGGGCAAGGCTGGCGCCGGGCAGACCACCAAGATGGTCAACCAGATTGCCTTTGCAGGCGTACTGGCCAGCCTTTCAGAGGCGATGCGCTTTGCGCAAGCCGCGCACCTGGATCTGGACAAGGTCTATGAGGCGATCTCGGGCGGCGCATCGCAATCATGGCAGATGGACAACCGCTGGCACACTATGGCCAAGGACGAATTCGACTTTGGCTTTGCGGTCGACTGGATGCGCAAGGATCTGGGCCTGACGCTGGAAGAAGGCCGCTCGCTTGGTGTCTCGCTGGGCGTGACCGCCCTGATCGACCAGTTCTATGCCGAAGTGCAGGCCCTGGGCGGCGGGCGGCAGGACACCTCGTCGCTGATCCGTCGTCTGCCCAAGCGGGGCAACGCGTGATCCGGGCCTGGCTGGGCGCCGCTGCGGCGCTGGCGCTGGCTGCGCCTGCGCTTGCCGATACGCTGATAGATAACGTTGACGGCCTGACCATCGATGCGACCGGCGGTGTCGAACGCTTTACCGGCCTGCTGATCGGCGACGACGGCCGGATCGTTCAGGTTCTGCATCGCGGCGAAAAGCGTCCGGGCAAGACCGACTATTTTGTCGACGGCAAGGGCCAGGTGATGGTCCCCGGCATGATCGACAGCCACGGCCATGTCATGAGCCTGGGCTTTTCCGCACTGACGCTTGACCTGACCGGAACCCGATCGCTGGCCGAAGCGCTTGAGAAGATTGCCGCCTATGCCAAGGCCAATCCGGACCGTCCGTGGATTCTTGGTCGCGGCTGGAACCAGGAGCTTTGGCCCGAAAAGCGTTTCCCGACAGCGGCAGAGCTGGATGCGGTCGTTTCCGACCGGCCAGTTTGGCTCGGGCGGGTTGATGGCCATGCTGGCTGGGCAAACTCCAAGGCCCTGACCGCCGCAAATGTGACCGCCCTGACCAAGGCCCCCGCTGGTGGCTCGATCGAGCGGCTGAAGGATGGCAGGCCGGCTGGCGTGCTGGTCGACAATGCGACCGAGCTTGTTGACAAGGCCGTGCCGCCCCCCCGCCCCGAGGACCGCGATCTGGCGCTGGCCAAGGCGCAGGACATCCTGCTTGCGCGCGGGGTTACGGCGATTGCCGACATGGGCACCACGATCGAGGAGTGGCAAGCCTTCCGCCGGGCGGGCGACAATGGCGCGCTGCGGATACGGATCATGGCCTATGCCGGAGGGACCGAAAACATGGCCCTGATCGGCGGCCCCGGCCCCTCGCCCTGGCTTTATGATGACAAGCTGCGGCT
>JBEEIN010000060.1:0-3933 GCA_041169825.1 Pseudomonadota bacterium | reverse complement strand
GTCAGAACCGGAAACAGTGCGCCACTACACGCGCCTCAGCCGCCAGAACTATGGCATCGATCTGGGCTTCTTCCCGCTCGGCTCGTGCACGATGAAGCACAACCCGCGCCTGAATGAGGCTGTCGCGCGGATGAAGGGCTTCAAGGATGTCCACCCGCTCCAGCCGCGCGAAACCGTGCAGGGTGCTCTGGCCGTAATTCACGAGCTGGCCGATTGGCTCGTCACGCTGACCGGCATGGACAGCGTTGCCATGTCGCCCAAAGCCGGCGCCCACGGCGAGCTCTGCGGGATCCTCGCGATCAAGGCGGCGCTCGAAGCCCGGGGCGAGGACCGCAAGGTTATCCTCGTTCCGGAAAGCGCCCATGGCACAAATCCGGCGACCGCGGCCTTTGCGGGCTTTTCGGTCGAAAATATCCCGGCAACCGCCGCCGGGCGGGTCGATCTGGCCGCGCTCAAGGCCCGACTGGGGCCCGACGTTGCCGGGGTGATGATCACCAATCCCAACACCTGCGGCCTGTTCGAGCCTGACCTGAAGAACATCTCCGACGCAGTCCATGCCGCGGGCGGGTACGTCTATTGCGATGGCGCGAACTTCAACGCGATCGTCGGCCGGGTTCGCCCCGGTGACCTGGGCGTCGATGCCATGCATATCAACCTGCACAAGACCTTCTCCACGCCGCACGGCGGGGGCGGGCCGGGTTCGGGTCCGGTGGTGCTTTCGGCGGCCCTCTCGCCCTATGCGCCATTGCCCTATGTCACGCGTGAGGCTGATGGCTCGCTGCGCCTGGTTGAGGAAGAAACCGCCGCGGAAGACCAGCCGGACAGCTTTGGCCGGATGGTCGCCTTCCATGGCCAGATGGGCATGTTCACCCGCGCCCTGGCCTATATCCTCAGCCACGGGGCAGATGGCCTGAAGCAGGTGGCAGAGGATGCCGTGCTAAACGCCAACTATGTGCTGCGCAGTCTGGAAGGGACGCTTGATGCGCCCTTCGCCCATTCGGGCCCGTGCATGCACGAAGCGCTGTTCACCGACCACGGCTTTGCCGAAGGCTTCTCTACGCTCGATGTGGCCAAGGGGCTGATCGACGAAGGCTTCCACCCGATGACGGTCTACTTCCCGCTGGTGGTCCACGGCGCGATGCTGGTTGAACCCACCGAGACCGAAAGCAAGGCCGCGCTCGATCAATTCATCGGCGCGCTACGTTCAGTGGCCTCGCGGGCCAAGCAGGGCGATCCCGCACTCAAGACCGCACCACACTTTGCGCCGCGCCGCCGTCTGGATGAGACGCTGGCCGCGCGCAAACCGGTGCTGGCCTGGAAGGGCGATCAGGAGGCGTAAGCGCGATGTGGCAGGCGATGTTCTCGTTCACCAATGCGGTGGTGGTCATCGCCTGGCTCATCCTGGCTTTCCTGCCGCGCAAGCCGCTGGCGATGACGGCGGTGCTCTACCTCGGGGTCGGGCTGCTGTGCCTGTGCTACACCGCGATGTTCGCGGCCCTGGTCTTTGGCGGGGTCGATCCGGGACAGGTGGCGGGAAGCCAGCCCTATGTCGCCTCGGACTATTCGATCGCGGGCCTGCGCAAGCTGTTCCTGTCCGATGCCGGTCTGGTGATCGGTTGGACCCACTACCTGGCCTTTGACCTGTTCACCGGCCTGTGGATCGCGCGCGATGCCGATAACAAGGACTTCAGCCGCGTGACGCAGCTGCCCTTCCTGGTCATGACCTTCATGGCCGGGCCGATTGGCCTGTTCACCTGGCTGATCGTGCGCGAACGCCGCGCCCGCGCGATGCACCCGGCGGAAAACCGTATCCGGCTTTAAGGGCTCAGGCGGCTTCCTTGCTGGAAGGCGCCTCATAGTTTTCAGGTGTCAGGTCGATCCGCTCGATCCGCGGTGTGGCTTCGCGGCGGCGCAGGCGTGTACCGGTGTTGCCGTCCTCAAACCGGGCGGTGAGGGTATAGCGTTCGATCATGTAAAACCCCGGCGCAGTGCCGCCATCCTGCTTCAGCGGCGCGTAGACTCGCTTGGCGATATTGGTGAGAACCGGCTTCAGCCAGGACTTGTCCCCTGAGGAGCGCAGCGCCTCAATGTCGGTGACCCGTCCGTTCGCATCGATCCAAAAGCCGATGTCAGCCCACTGGTTACGCGCCTGCAATGCGGTCAGGCGCACCAGGGTGTTCAGGGCGGGTTGGTTATCGGGCAGGTCTTTCTGCAGGTCGATCCGTTCGATCGGCTCGGCATAGAGCAGGATCGGGCGCGTGGCCCCACCGCGCTCCGCGAAGCGTTTGATCAGGGCTTCGGTGCTGCTGCTGCTCCCGGCCTTGCGATCGACCTTGGCCTTGATAACCTCGGCCGCCAGCGCGAAGTCACTGCTCTGCGGCAAGGGTTCCTGGATCAGCTGATCCAGCCGTGCGATCACTTGTTTAAGGTTCAACGCGTTGGGATTCTGGTCGTACTGGCCGCGCCAGTACAAGGCCTGGCGCAAGCGTGAGAAACTGGCCACTCGCGGCTGACCGGCTGCAATGGCCCGGGCTTCAACGTCCTTATAGATCCGCTCAGCCTCCCGCGAAAAACCCAGCTTGGCGCGGCTGTCGCCAACTTCGATCTGGGCAACGAGCGTGCGGAAATCGTCCTCGCCGAACCCTTTCCGCAGCGTGTCTCGCATGTCGAGGACTGATAGTTGGAAATCCTTGGCCTCGCCCATCTGCTCGGCAATCCGGCCGTTGGCGCGCAGCAGGTCGGAAACTGGCACCGGATAGGCATCGCCATGCTTGCGATTGCGACCCAGCGAATCCTTCAAGGTCGCCCGGCTGTTCTTGTAGTCACCCGAAACAAACAGGTTCTCAGCGTGGGCCAGGGTGGCCTTGATATCCTCATCCGGCGGGCACTTGCGCTCCAGGCACGCTTTAAGGTCGGCCTCAGTCTGCTTGAGCGACTTTCCCGTCACAACAATATCACCGGCCAGCGCGGGCACGGTAAAGGCCAGCGTCACGGCGCTGAAGATCGGAAGGACAAGGCGAGGCATGAGACAGGCTCCTGATTTAGTCACGCAGTTCTAGCAGACCGGTGCCAGCCCGGCACCGTAGATCGACCAAGGCCAATCCCTGTCAGGCCAAGGGCATGAATAGCCTAGTGATTGATCGCCTTGTCACCGGCGTTGCCAACCGATTCAATATCCCGGCCCAGGCCCTTGACCGTGTTGCAGGCCGCGGTGGTGACCGCGATTGCCGCAAGCATGACAGCAGTGAGGATATGCTTCTTCATGGCCAATCTCCTTTGAAGGACCCGCAATCATCATGTTTCACCCAGGTGGTGTTAACGCAGGCCGAATGCAGCCGCCCGCAAGGCGCGAAGCGATGAACCGAGCCAAAGGGCAGGATGGAGCGGGATGGGCGGGACGATCTTTATCCGGCGCGAGGCGTTTTAGAGGCAGGCTTCCAGATAGGCCTGATCAAACCCGAACTGGCGGGCCTTTTCCAGCGTATAGGGGCGCAGGCCGGTTGGCTGGAATTCACCGATGATTTTGCCATCGTCGGTCTCATCCAGATATTCGAACTTGAACAGCTCCTGGGTCACGATCACGTCGCCTTCCATCCCGATCACTTCGGTGATGTTGGTCGTGCGCCGCGAACCGTCGCGCAGGCGCTTAACCTGGACGATGATGTCGACAGATTCGGCGATCTGGCGGCTGATCGCTTCCTTCGGGATCTTGATGTCACCCATCATGATCATGTTTTCCATCCGGCCCAGGCATTCGCGTGGGCTGTTGGCGTGGAGCGTACACATCGAGCCATCGTGACCGGTGTTCATCGCGGCGAGCAGGTCAAAGCACTCCGCGCCGCGGATTTCGCCCAGGATGATCCGGTCAGGGCGCATACGCAGGGCGTTCTTGACGAGGTCTCCGATGGTGATCGCGCCTTGCCCTTCCAGGTT
>JBEEIN010000059.1:0-3128 GCA_041169825.1 Pseudomonadota bacterium | reverse complement strand
TGCTCAGTGGCTGTGGCGGAGGTGCCGCACTGCAGCCGGATCGTTCGATCTTTAGCCTGGACAGCAACTACCAGCGCTATGGCTACACCATCCCGATTGAGGAAACCTTCGATCGCACGGTTACCATGTTCAAGGAAGCCGGATACAAACTCGACGTGATTGACCGCGCGACCGGACAGATCAGTGGCCGCCGCGGCGCAACCGGAGACAAGGGTGCCAGCACCGACAAGGACCTGAAGTTCTATGCCCTGGTCATGCCACGCGATGGCGGCAGCGAACTGGGCCTCAAGATCGTGCAGGTCATCAAGGGCGGCGCGCTCGGCGGCGCTGCAACCGAACTGATCGTAAGCGACCCCGGCATGTACCAGTATGCCTTCCGTCGTGTCGAAAACGTGGGCACGCCCCAGCCCGCACAAGCGCTATCCTCGAAAGCCCCGGCACCGACGGAAATGCGCGCGAGCGGAGAGCTTCCCCCAAGCTGACCGTAGTGGCTAGGCCGTGGCCGGTGCCACGGCCGCCTGCACCATATCGCGCAAGGGCAGGCGTGCCCCAAGTCGCACCGCCAATAGCGCAGTCCCGCTGACCTTGCGCTGGACGAACAGCGTCTCGGCCGGCGGAACGTGCCAGGCGGCGCGATCGGCAGCGATCTTTTCGGCCTGGGTCCGCACCTGGGCCACGAACGACCGGTCCGCGAAGTCGAACAGCTCGGGCTTGCCAAGGTGCGCCAGCAATACCGCGATCATCGCGTCCAGGGCCGCTCCGTGGCGTTCCAAGGTGACCGGTGAAACGAAGCCGACTTCCAGCAGCGCTGCCTTCAGCGCTGCGCTGTCTTCTGCCAGTCCGGCCAGCATAAGACGGCGATAGGCCGTTATCGTCGACCCCGCAACGGACCGCGCCGCCCCGAAATCGAGCACCACAATCCGGCCTGTATCCGCCTGCCAGCGGTAATTGGCAAAGTTCGGGTCGGTCTGCATGAAACCAAATTCGAACAGCTCGCGCAGAACCAGCGTCAGCAGCGCCGCCATGGCCGAATCGCGCGTGATCTGATCCGCCTCTTCAAGGCGTTCGATCGGCGACCCTGCTATGAAGTCCATCGCCAGGATTCGCGCGCTGGAAAACTCGGCAATCGGCGTGGGCACGATAAAGGCCGGATTATCCGCCAGCAATGCGCCATAGCGGCGCATCTGCTCAGCCTCGCGAATGTAATCAGCCTCCTCGCGCAACTGGCGCTTCGCCTCATCCAGCAGCGGCGCGATATCGAGCGTTTCCGGCAGCAGGCCGGATAGCCGCAACAAGGTTGCCACGTTATCGACATCAGCATCAATGCTGGCAGCGACGCCCGGATATTGGACCTTGATCGCGATCAGCCGACCATCATGCAGCTGCGCGCGATGGACCTGGCCGATCGAGGCGGCGGCAATCGGGGTCGCTTCAAACCGGGCAAAGCGTTTGCGCCAATCCTTGCCCCACTCCGCCATCAAAACCTGGTTGAGCTGCGATGGCGGCATGTAATGCGCTGAATCCCGCAGTCTGGCCATGATCGCGGTGAGCTCAGCCGGCAGCAAGTCTCCGGCGTCGAGCGAAATCATCTGCCCCAGCTTCATCGCCGCGCCGCGCAGCTTTGAAAGCTGCTCGGTCAGTCGCATCGCATTGCCCGGAGTCAGCAACAGGTCTGACAACTGCGGCCGCTCGCCGGCGGCAAGGCGCCGCGCACCCTCGGCAAGCATGCCGCCGGCGATACCGCCGGCCAACTGGCCGAACGTTGCGAGGCGAGACAGCCGGGCTGAAGGCACCTTGCGATACCGGTCGCGGCTCACCGCGCAAGCCTTTGCAAGGCCGGTCGCACGCGCAGGAAGTGTCGATAGGCCCATTCAAGCAGGTTCAGGGCCAGTGGCAACCGCGCCAACTGCCCCAAGGGCCAAAGCATAGGGACCGCCCGCCACATAGCCGCAAAGGCCGCCGCGCCCGAAAGCAGGACGCCGTTCTTGCGGGCATGAAACCGCTCAAGCAGCACCGAGCGATCCGCCGGACAGTTCGGCGTGGGATCGGACAGATCGATAAAATCGATCCGACCCGCCCGGTCGAGCCGGCGGATTAGCGCGATCTCACGTCGGCAGAGGGGGCAGGCGCCGTCATACCAAACTTCAACCCGGAGATCGTCAAACTTCATGATCGTTCTTTTCGCAGAACGCGGGGCCCGGCGCGATCTGGTCCATGACGCATCTTGACGATTGAACTGGCCTGACAGGTGGAAGAGGGCGAGCGGTGCCCCCCAGCATCCGCTCGCCCCGGCGCTGCTTAAAGCGCGCCAAGCCCAAAGAGAGATTGAATCGATAAACTAAACGACGCAACCAAAAATCTAAAAACCTGCCCTTAACTGCTGCGTAGCAAGTGTTTTTGTCTATTTTATCTTCGCAATACTGTCCCAAATGGGCGGTGTTCGACAATTCACGATCGGGGGCCTCTACGAGGTTCCACGCCGTTAATGGCAGGCCAAACTGCAAGGCGTTGTGGTCAGCTTGCCGCGCGCGCAGGTCAGTCCTAGTCAATCAGGATGGAACTGGCCCTGTGATGAACGATCTCTCTGGCATGCGCCGCATCGAAGGCGGTACCTTCACCATGGGGTCCGAAGCCTTTTATCCGGAGGAAGCACCGCTCCGCCGGGTCAGGGTCGACCCTTTCTGGATCGACGAGACCCCGGTTACCAATCGCCAGTTTGCCCGCTTTGTCGAGGCAACCGGCTATCGCACAGTCGCCGAGATTGCGCCGGATCCGAAGGACTATCCGGGCCTGCTGCCCGAATATGCCCAGCCCGGATCGCTGGTCTTCACCAAGACCGCCGGGCCGGTGCCGCTGACCGACTATCACCTGTGGTGGTCCTTCACCCTCGGGGCCGACTGGCGGCACCCGCTGGGGCCGGACAGCGATCTCGACAGCCTGGACCTGTGGGACCACCCCGTGGTGCAAGTGGCCTATCCCGATGCCGAGGCCTATGCCAAGTGGGCTGGCAAGGCGCTACCGACCGAGGCCGAGCACGAGTTTGCAGCGCGCGGCGGGCTGGAGGGCAAGGAATTTGCCTGGGGCGATGAGCTGGCCCCCAACGGGCAGATGCTCGCCAATTACTGGCA
>JBEEIN010000058.1:0-3063 GCA_041169825.1 Pseudomonadota bacterium | reverse complement strand
GTGCCGTCATCGACAGTTTTGCCAATGCCGATGCTGACATCGACCAGTTGGTTGACCGGGTTCGCAGGGAGAGCGGCTTTGCGCGGATCAAGCTGGTGGGCCACTCGATGGGGGGCTCGCTGGCACTGAACTATGCGCTGAACCATCCCGAGAAGCTCTCCGGCCTGGTGTTGAGCGGTCCGGCAATCGGCGGCGGCTTGCCCAAGGTGCAGGTCCTGCTGCTGTCACTCATCTCGCGGATTGCCCCCGCCTTGGGCATGATCCAGCTTGATGCCGAGGCGGTGAGCCGCGATCCGCAGGTGGTCGCTGATTACAAGGCCGATCCGCTGGTCTTCCTCGGCAAGGTCCCGGCCCGGACCGCGCGGGAGATGATGCACGCGATCAGTACCTATCCCGCCCGCGTAGAATCGATGCAGCTACCCTGCCTGCTGATGCACGGCAGCGCCGATAGCCTGGTCCTGGCCAAGGATGCCCAGCCGTTGTTCGATGCCATCGCCAGCCCGGACAAGACCGTGCGCATTTTCGATGGCCTCTATCACGAGATATTCAACGAACCGGAACGGCTCGAAGTGCTGGGGATCGTCAAGGACTGGCTTGACGCGCGGCCACCGGTCTAGCCGCCCAGCGCCTCGCGGCATTGCACCTCGATCTCGTCGAGCGCGGACAGCGTAGCGCGCAGGATCTTGGAGCGGTTTTCGCGGCGCGCGGCAAGATCAGGGCCGGGCTCGATCAGCCGGACGTTTTTGGCCAACTGCCAGGCCGTGCCGAAGAGCTGGCGTGAGATGGCCTCCGGATTGCGAATGGTCTTTTCCAGCAGGTACTGGCGGCCCAGCCCATCAGCCGCAGCAAGAACCTCGCTTTCCAGCGCTGGCACATCGACCGGCATGGTCAGCAGAACATCTAGGACGATCCGGTAGGCTTCAAGAAACGGCCGCAACGCTGCGTGGGCCAGTCCGACGTTGAAGGTCGAGTCCAGCAATTCGCGTCCGGACCGTGCCTCAGCCAGCTTGCGCCGCCAATCGGTGTCGATCAGATCCATCTCTGCCGCCACGCCCTGCTCGAATGCGGGGCGTTCGCGGAAGAAGAATTCGAATTTCAGGGATTCGCGCAGGGCCAGCGCCGTTTCGATAAACCGCTCTTCGCGGCGGGCAGAGGGAGTCGCCATTGCGCCCAGGGCGGCGACTTCGGCAATCGCCCGCTCCAGCACGAAATGCAGCATCGAATTGCGATAGAACGCTGCGCCGATGTGTTGGCCTTCGGCGATGCCATAGACCGGGGTGGGGCCACCATCAAACCGGGTCACGATGCCCGAATTGAGCAAGGTTGCCAGCACCTGATCAAGCTTGGCGGGATCACCCAGGTCAGCGCTTTCGGCCAGTGGTTGGCCGCGTTTGCGGGCGTGATCGACCAGCATGGCCACGAACCCCGCCAATCGTTCGCGCGGGATCGATCGACCGCCCGTTGCCAGCAGGGCAAAGCTGGCCAGCGCGATGCCGGTGATCGGCGTGGCCTGGTTGATCCGCCAGGAGACCGCGAGCGAGAGCTTTTGCAGCGCAAGTTGCGCCTCGGGTGCCTTGTAATCGGCATGCGGGTCAGGCGCGCCCAGCGCCTCGCGCATGGAAAGCGGCTCGGCCACACGCAGGTAGGCCTTGCCATAGGGGGTGCGCAGGCTGCGCAGATAGCGTAGCATCCAACCCAGATTTTCGGGCTTTTTCTTGGCTCCCTTTGCCTCGCGCGCGAAATCCTTGGTCTCGTAGACCTGATCATAGACCAGCGCGACCGGGACCAGCATGATGTCCTCGATCCGCCCCTGGCGATAGGCATCGACCACATAGGTCAGCAGGCCCAACTTGGGCGGGAGCAGTTTGCCAGTGCGCGAACGCGTACCTTCCGGGAACCACGACAGGTTGAAGCGCCGCTCAATCAGGTACGCCAGGTATTCACGCAGGACAAAGCGGTAGGTGGCGTTTTCGCGAATGTCGCGGCGCAGGAAGATATAGCCGGCGCGGCGCATGATCGGGCCCATCGGCCAGAACGACATGTTGATCCCGGCAAACAGGCTGGGCAGCGGCAGGCCGTGATCGGCCAGCACGGTATTGACCACGGGGGCGTCGACATTGGCCTTATGCGCCGGGAGGATCAAAGCGGGGTAGCGTGCGAAGACCGCATGAAGTTTTGCCAGTTCCCCTGGCACCACATCAACGGTGCCATAGGCCTTTTCATAGGCGGCGCGGAAGAACCGCAGCATGCCCTCAATCGCAAAGGGGTTATGGCCGGTACGCAGTTCCTCAAGATAGCCCTTGGCTTCTTCAAGCAGGTCAGCTTCGGATCGGCCAGTTTCAGTGGCCAGTCGGGCAAGGCCGGCAGTGAACCCCGGTGCAGCGATGATGTCTGCCGGTTCAACCCGCGGCATTTTGTACCGCGATCCGTAAAGTGGATATTCGGCGCGTTCGAGCGAGAGTTCGGCCTGGCGGGCAACGAAGTCCGAAAAATCGGTGCCGCGACCGCCGGTGCGTTGTTTCCAGCGCGCGCGCAGCATACCCAGCGCAGCGGGCTGGGCCGCGACAATCCGCCAGCGGGGATCGCTTCTGTCACGCTCACGGCGTTTGACGGATTCGGACGGTTCGCGCGGATCACCCAGGCCCAGCAGGGCCCGCCAGCCGCTCCCTTCGCCCTGGCGGGGCAGCCAGGCCACGCGCAGCGGCGCCAGTTCGACCGCATCGTCATCCAATGAGGCAACCAGCCGTGCGACTTCCAGTGAAAAGGGCGCGTTGCCCCGCTCGATCGCAATGACCCGACCGGGCAGGCCAGTCGCATGCCGTTCCAGCAGTTCGCGCTCCGTGGCGCCGCGATAGAGCGCCAGATAAATCCGCTGTGCGTGCTTTTCCGGCGAGGAAAGGGAAGCTGCCGAGGCCATTTCAGCTTGGCACCACGGTGAAGGCGATCGGCCGACCGTGATTGCCATCGGCCGGTTGCTGGTTTTCAAGTTTGCGGTTGGGAGCCCCCATAGCCGCTCAGCCCCTCTCGTGGTTGTTTTTCGGTAGCTTGCGGCAGGATCGCAGA
>JBEEIN010000057.1:0-4264 GCA_041169825.1 Pseudomonadota bacterium | reverse complement strand
CGGTCGCCGCCCAGGACGCGCAGATCGGTCAGGTCATCTACGGCTCGGCCAAGGCCGGCGTGAACGGACTGGTTCTGCCGATCGCCCGAGACCTGATGGACCTCGGCATCCGCTGCAATTCAATCATGCCGGGAATTTTCGCGACGCCGCTGGTCAGCAACATGCCGCAAAACGTGATCGACGCCCTGGGCGCTGCAGTTCCTTTCCCCAAGCGCCTTGGCAAGCCCGAGGAATTCGGCAGCCTCGTGACAGAGCTCAATCGCAACACCTATTTCAACGGCCAAAGCATCCGCCTCGACGGTGCGATCCGCATGGCACCGAAATAAGCGTGGAGCGGATCTCGCACCCGACTGCGGACCAGTCTCCATTCGGCACTCCAGAGTCTGTTTACCCCCCTGAATGGCAGGGCTGGTTCACCGTCGGGATTCTCACGACCTTGATGACCCTGTCGGTGCTCGACCGCAATCTGCTTTCGCTGCTGGTCATACCGATCCAGACCGATCTGGGTTTCAGCGAAATCCAGATGGGCGCACTGATGGGGCTCGCCTTCGGCCTGTTCTTCTGCCTTGGCGCTTTGCCGATCGGCTGGGCTCTTGACCGATATAGCCGCCCCTTGGTGATCTGGGCGGGGGTAACAGTCTGGAGCATCGGCACCATGACCTGCGGCATGGCGCAGAATTTCTGGTCGTTTTTTGCGGCACGAGCCACGATCGGCACCGGTGAAGCCGTGCTGGGTCCGGGATCACAATCGCTCCTGTCCGACTTCTTCCCGCCCAAACGGCTGGCACTTCCGATGGCGGTCTATTCGACAGGTATCAAGATCGGGGCGGGAGTTTCCCTCGCGATCGGTGGGGCGTTGACCCTCCTTATTACACCTGGCGCAACTTATAACCTGCTTGGGCTGGTGACTTTACGAGGCTGGCAGGCGATCTTTCTGATCGTCGGGGCACCCGGCCTTCTTGTGGCCTTCCTTGCCTTTACCATCCGAGACCCCCGCATCAGTCAGCGCCGGGCAGTCCCGAAAGTGGGCTACGCCGATTACGCACGGGTGGTAATGGCCAATTGGCGGTTTGTCGTGCCGCATCATCTTGGTCTTGTGCTGGTGGGTATCGTTGCCGTGGGCCTCCAAGCTTGGATGCCGACTTTCTTTGAGCGCGTACACGGTCTCTCCACCGCCCAGATCGGTCCGTCGCTGGGGCTGGCAATCACAGTTGGGACGGTCATCGGGCTTCCCTTGCATGGCAAACTGGTCGATCATTGGTTCTCCCGGGGTGTCACCGATGCACATCTGCGTTATGTTGCGGCAACCACGCTGATCGCAACGCCCGTCGCAATTGCGATCTTTACGGTTTCGGACCCAGGCCTCGCGTTGGCACTAGTCGGGGTCTATTTCCTTATTGTCTCGGGATACCTCAGCCTTCCTTTGACGATCTTGCCGATCGTTATGCCTGCAGAGATGCGCGGCAAGGCAGCATCGGTCGTCGTCGCGATCAATGGCGTTCTGGCACTTGGGGCCGCCCCGCTGCTCGTGGCGGCTGTCACCGAAGCACTGGGCGGCGGCCAGGCGGTCGGACAGTCACTGATGCTGTGTTCGCTCGTGATACTGCCGCTCAGTGCATTGCTTTTCTGGCTCGCCTTGCCTTCGGTTCGATCGATCATGGCCTCCCGGACCGAGATCTGATCATCATGGAGCGCGAAAACCAGAACGCCAGATCCCCTCGTTCCGAAAGGCATGTACAATGGACTTGATCGACGGAGTCGCAGCCGAGAGCTTTCGCGGCGCGGTAAGTCCATTCCTTACAGGTGCCTGGCAGCCGGGCGAACGCCGCGGCCCGGATCTTGCCGAATTCGTGAAGCATTTCCTGCTTGCGGCGATCAAGCGCGGTTACCTCTATCGTTCCGTGCCCAGGCGATTTGGCGGATCGGAGCAGCCGGTCGATGTTATCCGCGCCCAGGTCAGCCGATCGGAAAGTTCCAAGGGCTCAAGCACCAGCTGGCCCACATGGCTCTCAATGCTGAACCGGCCCGGGCACTGATCTGGTATACCGCCTACGCTTGGGACGCCCAGCTGGACGATACATCACGCTCGGCAACGATGGCCAAAGAGCACCTGTACGAAGTGTTCACCCGCACCACCTGCGCCGCAATCGCTGCTCACGGCGGCATCGGCTACACTTGGGAGCACGGCCTCAACTACTGGTTCCGGCGTGCGGTTCACAACCGCGCCTGGATGGGAAGTCCGTCTTTCCACCGAAGCCGCGCCGCTGAACTGGCTGGCTGGTGACTTCATTGCCTGGATTCGCCGTCGCAGGAGATTGAGACCGCCCGAACTACCCCGCAACCAAGAAGGTCTTCGGCTCGGTATAGGCCATCAAGCCCTCGATCCCGTTTTCGGCCCCCATGCCCGATTGCTTGCGCCCCCCGAAGGCCGCGAACGGTGACAGGGCGAGGCCTTCGTTGATCCAGACATTGCCAGTCTCCATCCGCTCGGCGATCCGCATGGCGGCGTCCATGTCGGCGGACCAGACGGTCCCGGCCAGCCCCATGTCGGTGTTGTTGGCTTTGGCAATCGCATCTTCGACATCCGTGAAGCGCACGAGCGGCAAGATCGGCCCGAACTGTTCCTCCTGGACGATACGGCTGTCTTCGGGCGGATTGTCAACCAGCGTGACAGCAACAAAGAAGCCATCTCCCTCTGGCGCTTCTCCCTGGAGCAACTGGTAACCGTTCGCTTCGCAATCGGCGAGCAAGCCCTTGACGCGGTCGTACTGCGGCTTGTTCTGGATCGGCCCGAGCGCGGTGCCCTGCTGGCTGCCATCACCCATCGGCACAGCCAGCGCCAGCTTTGCCAGTTCATCGCGGAACGCATCGTAGATGTCACTGTGGACATAGGCCCGCTTGGTTGCGACGCAGACCTGACCGCTGTTGGTGAACGCCGACCAAAAAAGCTTTTCAGCCGTTTCGGGCACGTTGACATCGGGCATGACGATCGCCGCGTCATTTCCGCCCAGTTCCAGTGTCAGGCGCTTGAGCGTCGGTGCCGCGCTGGCCATCACCCTGCGACCGGTTGCGGTCGAGCCGGTGAAGCTGACCTTGTCGAAGCCTGGGTGCGCCGTCATCAGAGGCCCCAGTGCATCGCCGCCGGTGATGATGTTGAGCACTCCGGCAGGCACGAAGTCCCGCACCAGTTCGCCAATCCGCAGCACGGTCATCGGCGTGAACGGCGAAGGTTTCAGCACCAGCGTGTTGCCGGCCAGCAGGGCGGGCGCGATCTTCCAGATCGAGAGCACCACAGGAAAATTCCATGGCGAAATCCCCGCCACCACCCCAATCGGTACATAGCGGGTGACCTGGCGGCGTCCCGGCCCCGCCTCGATCTCGCGGTCGGGCAAGGTCAGCGTTGCGGTTGCCTGGCACCACTGCGCGGCGGCCATCACCTCGAACTGGGCCTGCTCGGCCGGTTTGCCCTGTTCGCGAGTGAGCATCGCAGCCAGTTCCGCCGCATTCGTCGCGATCGTCTCGCCGATCCGGTTGACGATTGTCGCGCGGTCGGCCCAGGCCGTGTCGCGCCAGGCGGAGAAGGCGTTGCGGGCCGCGGTGATGGCCGCTTCAAGCTCTGCCGCCCCGGCATCGGGCACGGCGGCGAAGACCTGCCCGGTCGCCGGGTTGCGCACGTCGAGATGTTTGGTGGACGATGCAGCCTTGCCGCCGATCGTCATGGTCAGATTGTCATGGGTCACAATAAGGTTCC
Source organism: Pseudomonadota bacterium (assembly GCA_041169825.1). Taxonomy (GTDB): domain Bacteria; phylum Pseudomonadota; class Alphaproteobacteria; order Sphingomonadales; family Sphingomonadaceae; genus Novosphingobium. Next base: position 513 of record JBEEIN010000057.1, on the reverse strand, counting down.
TTCATGCCGGGAGTTCAAGGATCGCCTTGACGCATTTGCCCGAATGGCTGTCGGCAATCGCCTGGTTGATCTGGTCGAACGGGTAGATGGTAGAGAACCGCTCGATCGGCAGCTTTCCGGCAGCGTGCAGCGCGATCAGTTCGGGCAGGAAGGTATCGGGATCGCTGTCGCCCTCGATGATTCCCTTGATCGTGTAGCCATAGGTAATGGCCGGCACGATCGGCACTGGCAGCGCCGCATCGAGGCTGCCGGGGACGCCGACCAGGCCCAGTGCGCCGTGCGGCGCCAGCATGGCGAGCGCGGCAGAAATCGCCCCGACATTCCCGCTGGTGTCGACCACGTTGTTCGCGCCTTGCGGGAGGATGGCCCTGACCTGTTCGGCAGTGTCGCCCGTAGCCGGATCGATGGCATGATCCGCGCCGAGCTCTAGCGCTAGTTGCCGACGTGCCTCGTGCGGCTCGATCAGGATTATCGTCGAACAGCCCGCGATCTTGCCGCCCAGGACCGCACTTA
>JBEEIN010000056.1:0-7762 GCA_041169825.1 Pseudomonadota bacterium | reverse complement strand
TCCGCATGGCGCGCCACAAGGCCATTACCCCTGTGTTTTTCTAGCAGGTTGTGACCTCCTTATTCTATTTTCTTATATCGCAGTTTTGGCTGCGCAGGGCCGTGCAAGGTGATTTGCATCTATATTGACATGATAAATATCATGTGAAATCCTTTTTGAAAATGGAGGTCAGTATGAGTCGTGCCGAGAAAAAAGCGGCAACTCGTGAAAAGATCTTGGATCTCGCCTCTGCTCGTCTGCGGCGCGAGGGCCTGGCCGGGAACGCCGTGCATCGGCTGATGCGGGATGTTGGGCTGACCCACGGCGGTTTTTACGTTCATTTTCCGAGCAAAGAGGCGCTCGACATTGCGGCGCTTCAAAGAGCGATGGGCGACCTCGGCGATCCCGTCCAAGCCCTGTCCAAGGATCTTTCTCGCGCTGAAAGCCGCAAGCAACTTTCTGCCCGCTATCTGGCGCGTTCACACCGTGACAGTCCGGAAACGGGTTGCCCCTTATCCGCGCTCCTCAGCGAAGTGCCGCATGGAGGTACAGAGTTCCGCAGGGCCTATGCAGCGTGTGTCGCGCAGTCTTTGCTAAATCGGCAAGAAGCGCTCGGCGAGACGCCGCCTGGAGAGGACATTGCCCTTCTTGCGCTTGCGCTTGGCGGATTGGCATTGGCCCGCGCCTTGCCGGATTCGGCGACATCCGATGCTGTGCTGCGTGCTTGTCGAGAGGCTAGTGCGATTTTGGCCGATGCTTATGAAGACCGTCGGGGAGGCAGGGCATGAGCACCCAATGGCATCCCACCGCCTGCATGATCTGCTCCATGAACTGTGGGATAGAAGTGCAGACAGAGGGTGAACGCATCACGCGCGTTCGGCCGGATCAAAATCATCATGTGACCAAAGGCTATGTGTGCGAGAAAGCGCAGCGGATGGACGCCTATCAGCAAGGGCGCGATCGACTGTCTTCGCCCATGCGCCGCAAAGCCGACGGCACATACGAAGCAGTCGATTGGGATACGGCCATTCGCGAAGTTGCAGCCCGGCTCGCCGCTGTTCGTGATACTCATGGCGGCGAAACTATCTTTTATTATGGCGGTGGCGGGCAAGGGAATCATTTGCCAGGCGTTTATGCGCAAGCCACTTTGTCGGCGCTGGGTGTTCGCTACCGCTCCAACGCTCTCGCTCAGGAAAAAACAGGCGAGGCATGGGTTCAGGCACGGATGTTTGGGTGTGGGATGCACCACGACTTTGAACATGCCGAGGTTGCGCTGCTTATCGGGAAGAATCCTTGGCAATCGAATGGCTTTCCGCGCGCGCGACTTGTGCTGCGCGAGATAGCCGCTGATCCGAACCGTTCGATGATCGTGATCGATCCCCGCAAGAGCGAGACGGCGGCGATGGCCGATTTCCACCTGGCGATCCGGCCCGGAACCGATGCCTGGTGCCTTGGCGCGCTGGCCGCCATCCTGGTGCAGGAGGATCTGCAGAACAGCGTGTGGATGGCCGAACACATCGCCAATTCCGAGCCGGTGCTGGAGGTACTGCGGCGGGTTCCCATCAGTGAATTCGCGCGTGTCTGCGATGTCGACGAGGACCTACTGCGCGCCGCCGCCAGGCGAATGGCACGGGCCAAAACAATGGCTTCGATGGAAGACCTTGGTATGCAGATGGGCGTCCATTCTACGCTCGGGTCCTATCTCCATCGCCTGCTGATCGGCCTGACCGGCAGCTTCGGTCGGCAAGGAACCAGCTATGCCTTCGTGCCGTTCCGCCCACTCGGCAGCGGCGGCGGTGCTGGAGCACCAGCCAAGTCCAGCGGAGAACGCAACTGGCGGCGATCCCCGGTAACCGGTTTTCCGGTTATCATGGGGTTGATCCCGTGCAATGCGATCACTGAGGAAATCCTGACTGACCATCCGCACCGCTTCCGGGCGATGATCGTCGAAAGCTCCAACCCGGTCCATTCACTGGCAGACTCGGAGCGCATGCGCGAAGCGATGCGGGCACTAGATTTCAGTGTGGTCATCGATGTCGCCATGACCGAAACGGCGAGTCAGGCTGACTATGTCCTGCCCGCCTGCAGCCAGTTCGAGAAGGCCGAGGCAAGCTTCTTCAACTTCGAACCAGCCGAGAACGCTTTTCAGCTGCGCCGCCCACTTTTCACGCCACGCGCGGGGACGCTGGAAGAGGGTGCGATCCACACCCGCCTGTGCGAAGCACTGGGCGCACTCGATCTGGCGGACGTCACGCCGCTGCGTGCTGCCGCCAACAACCTTGATGCCTTTGCGGTGGCTTTCGCACAGGCAACGGTCGCCAAACCTCAACTGCTGCATCAGGCCCCGGCCTTGCTCTACAGCGCGCTCGCCGATGCTTTACCGCAAGGCATGAGCAATGCTGCCGCGGTCTGGGGCGTTGCGCAGATGTTCGTCCGCAATTTTCCAGAAGAGGCCGCGGCTGCAGGCTACTCCGGACCACTGGCGGGCAATCGGCTGTTCGAGGCGATCCTGGCATCCCCATCGGGCGTGGTCTTTTCGAAGATCGAACCGGGTGGCTGGCACCTGGTGCGCCAGCCCGGCAACCGCATCAACCTACACATCCCAGAAGTGCTCAACTTGCTAATGGAACTCGATCCCGCGGGGCCGCCAGTCGATCCGGATTATCCTCTGATTCTCTCGGCAGGAGAACGTCGAACCGAAACCAGCAATACCAGCATTCGTGATGCGACGTGGCTGCGCAAGGGGACGCTGGAGAGCACTCTGCGAATCAGTCCGGCCGACGCCCAGCGTCTTGGCTTCGCCGATGGCGATAGGGTTGATGTTGTGACCTCACGCGGCAAGGCGCGTACCCTGATCGAACTGCACGAAGGCTGCCGGCCGGGGCACATATCGTTGCCCAATGGCCAAGGGCTCGATGTAAGGCAGGAAGACGGTTCGATCAGGCGGCTTGGCGTCGCGCTCAACAATCTCACCGACTACCGCTGGCGCGATCCGGTCGTCGGCACGCCCTGGCACAAATATGTCCCTGCCCGGCTCGAACGGGTTGCTTGAAGGAGAGGAAGCTATGTCACTGTTCAGGATCTATCTGCTCGTCTGGATCGTCGGTATCACCGCGTACACCTCGGTGACGGTCGCCAATTACGGGCTCGATCTGCTGCCGATCTTCTTTGGCGACATCAAAGTGATGGCCTGGCCGGGCCAGTTCAACCTCGATTTCTTCTCCTTCCTTTGCCTCAGCGGTCTGTGGCTGGCGTGGCGGCATCACTTCAGCCTAATCGGCATCGCGCTGGGGCTGTTCATCTTTGCCGGCGGCATGCCCTTCCTGGCGAGTTACCTGCTGTTCCACAGCTTCCGCGGCGGTGGTGACATCAAGTTGATGCTGCTGGGTGAAGCGCGCGCGGCGAAGGCATGACCATGACCTTTGAACGCACCGCATCTCCTATCCCGCCGATCGACGTCGCCCGGCCCGAGTTGTTTGCCGAAGACCGCTGGCAGGAACCGTTTCGTGAACTGCGCGCCAAGGCGCCGATCCAGTATGTGCCGGAGTCGAAATTTGGTCCCTATTGGTCGGTGACGACCTACAAACCGATTGTGCATATCGAAGCGCTGCCCAAGATATTCTCATCGAGTTGGGAGCACGGCGGGATTACCCTTGGGATCGAGACTAACTGCGCCCGGCCCGAGGAGCGGCGCATGCCGCAATTCATTGCAATGGATCCGCCCCGCCACACCGGCCAGCGCCGCACCGTCGCGCCCGCCTTCGGCCCCAGTGAAGTCGCGGCAATGAGAGCCGAAGCGCAGGAGCGGACCGGTGCGTTGCTCGATAGTCTGCCCTTGGGAGAACCCTTTGATTGGGTTCAGAAAGTCTCGATCGAACTCACCACCGGGATGCTGGCGAAGCTCTTCGGCTTTCCTTGGGAAGAGCGCGCCAAACTGACTGCATGGTCCGACGCTGGCGGGGACATCGATCGGATCGTCAGCGAAGGCGGCTGGAGTTGGTTCAATTCGCAGATGGATGAAATGGGCGCGGCCTTCGCCGAGCTTTGGCAGCAGCGGTTGTCTAATCCAGGTCGAGACCTCATTTCGATCATGTCGCAGTCCGAGGCGATGAGCGAGATGGATCCTGTCGAATTTATCGGCAACATCGTGCTGCTGATCGTGGGCGGCAACGATACGACCCGCAACTCAATGTCGGCCTATGCCTATGGGCTGTCGCAGTTTCCAGATGAACGGGCGAAGCTGGAAGCCAATCCTGAGCTCATTCCCAACGCCGTGCAGGAACTGATCCGCTGGCAGACCCCACTGTCTTACATGCGCCGCACAGTGACTGAAGACACTGAGGTGGAAGGCGTCCGGATGAAGAAGGACGACATGGTCGCACTTTGGTACGTTTCGGCGAACCGCGACGAAAGCGTGTTCCGCGATGCCGACCGGATCATCGTCGATCGCGAGAATGCCCGGCGGCACCTCTCCTTCGGCTATGGCATCCACCGCTGCGTTGGTGCCCGTGTGGCCGAATTGCAGATGGTCACTCTGCTCGAAGAAATGGCCAAGCGGCGCCTGCGCGTAACCGCTGTGGCAGAACCTGAGCGTGTGCCGGCCAGCTTTGTTCATGGCTATCGCAAGCTGATGGTCGAACTGGCCCGCTATTAAAAGGATCTACCGCCATGAATGCAGTCTCCGAAGGGTATGTCCGCCATGAACGTGATGGGCGCATCTTGCGCATCACGATCGATAATCCGGCCAAGAAGAATAGCTTTTCGCCGGAGATGATGCAGCAGTTGTCCGCCGCGCTGACACTGCTGGATCAGGATCACGACCTGTGGGTCGGGGTGCTTTGCGCGGTTGGCAGCGATTTTACCGCAGGGCTCGACATGCCCAAGTTCTTCGGCCCCGCCGCTACATCGCGGCCCATTCCCGAAGATGCGATCGATCCGTTCGGGTTGTCGAGCCGCTGCCGCAAACCCATTGTCACAGCGGTCCAGGGCATCTGCTTCACGGTCGGGATCGAGATTGCGCTGGCGGGTGACATGGTTGTGGCCGCCGACGATACGCGGTTCTGCCAAATGGAGGCCAAACGCGGCATCGCCCCGTTCGGCGGCGCGCACTTCCGTTATCTCACCCGCGCCGGGTGGGGCGATGCGATGTACCACCTCCTGACCTGCGACGAATTCGGCGCGGCGGAAGCGTATCGCATCGGGCTGGTCCAGGAAGTGGTTCCCGCCGGGACCCAGGTCGACCGTGCCATGGAACTGGCGCGGATCATTGCTGCGAATGCCCCGCTGGGTATTCAGATGACCAAAGAGGCCGGCCTGACTTTCACCGAAGCGGGTGAAGCAGCGGCCATCGCCTGCATCCCCGCCATCCGCGCCAGGGTGTTGGGCACCGAAGATGCAGCCGAAGGCATCCGCTCGTTTGTCGAACGCCGGCCTGCGCAGTTTCAAGGCAAGTAAGGAGACCTGATCGCATGGCCAATGCACCGACCGAAGTCGTCCGGTCCTTCCTCAAAGCTATGGAAGCGCTCGACTATCCCACTGCGACCGCCTTGGTCGCTCCCGATTGCACCTACACCAACCCGCCGCCGATCGGCACCGTTACCGGACCGGAAGGTGTCCGCGCGGTACTCGAACCCTTCTTCGCCCCGACCATCGAGAACGAGTTTCGAATCCTGCGCGAAGCCGCTGACGGACCGGTGGTGATTTGCGAACGGCTCGATCGGCACCGGCTATCGGACAAATGGGTCGAGCTTCCGGTTGCCGGCGTGTTCGAGGTACACAACGGTCAGATCACATACTGGCGCGATTATTTCGATGCGGCGACGATTCTGTCACAATGGCCAGCCGGGTGAGCCATCAGATGGACGTTCTCAGAACCGATGACAGCTACTTCGTTGGGCTTCCTGGTTATCCCTTCGCGCCCAACTATGTCGAAGACCTGCCAGGTTATGAAGGCATGAGGGTGCATTATCTCGACGAAGGCCCGAGCGATGCGGAAGTTACTTTTCTGTGCCTGCATGGACAGCCGGCGTGGTCCTATCTCTACCGCAAGATGATCCCCGTGTTCGCCAGTGCCGGGCACCGGGTGATTGCGCCAGACCTGTTGGGCTTTGGCCGCTCTGACAAGCCGGCTGACGAGGCAATCTATACCTTCGACTTCCACCGCGGAATGCTATGCGCCCTGCTCCAGGCGCTCGATCTGCAAAGCGTCGTTCTGGTCTGCCAGGACTGGGGCGGGATTCTGGGACTAACCATCCCGCCTGCTATGCCCGAGCGCTTCACCAGACTGCTGGTGATGAACACCACGATCCCGTTGGGCGAACCGGTCAGCGATGGCTTTGATCGCTGGCGCGCGTTCAACCGCAGCCGGCCCGACCTGGATATCGCCGGGCTGTTCCAGCGCAGCCAGCCCGACCTGTCTTCCGATGAAGCCGCGGCCTATGCCGCGCCATTCCCGGATGCCCGTTACAAGGCCGGGGTGCGACGCTTCCCCGAGCTGGTCATGACGGACCCCGGCATGCCTGGCATCGCCGAGGCCAAACGCGCGGTTCAGTTCTGGAACACGGAATGGTCGGGGCCGACGTTCATGGCGGTCGGAATGGCCGACCCGGTCCTCGGTCCCGATGTCATGGCGCGATTGCGGACTCAAATCCGTGGTTGTCCTGCGCCGCTCGAGGTGCCTGATGGGGGGCACTTCGTGCAGGAGAAGGGCGACCGTATCGCCCGCGCCGCGCTCTCCGCTTTTGGGCTGCGCTAATGGCACAAGGAATGACTCCTGACGGCATAGCCTGGATTGCGGCGGGCAAGCCCGATCCCGACAGTCCCAGCCTGCTGTTCATCCACGGTGCAGGCGCTAACAGCGCAGCCTGGTGGCAACAGTTCGAAGCCTTCTCGCACGATCGTCATTGTATCGCTTATGATCTGGCCGGGTTCGGAGCATCGAAGCCAATTGCTGGAACTAACTTGCGCGCAGAAATGGTGAATGCCGCTGCCGAGGTTATGGCCGCCGCCGGCGCGCGCCAGGCGCACCTCGTCTGCCAGTCGCTGGGCGGATGGACCGGTTTGCGGCTTGCCCTTGATCGACCGGAACTGGTGGCGAGTCTGGCCTTGTCCTGCACGCTTGCCGGTATCGCCCATGGTCCAGGGCTTGCGGCTTTTCAGCAGGCCGTTGCGAAGATGGACGAGCGCGGGCCTGCATCTCTGGGGCTGGGTGAGGAATTCGAATCTGCGCACCCGCTCAAGGCGTCGCTCTATCGCCAGCTCGGCGCGCTCAATCCACAGCAGGATCCGGCGCTTTCACAGCGACTGTTTGCCCCTGACTTTCTGGTTTCGCTATCGCAGTTGAAGCAAGTGGCCGCACCGACGCTTATTCTTACAGGTGGCGATGATAGAATCTGGCCGCCGGAATCGCTGGAAGGCCTGTCTGCGCACTTTGTCTGCGCGAAGTTCACAGTGATCTGGAAGTCTGGGCATTCGCCCTATTTCGAGCGACCTGCTCAGTTCAATCAAGCGATTGCCGATTTTGTCGGATCAACCTGAACCGCTTCTATGGCTTCAAAAAAGCTTACGGGCATGGGGCTATTTGGGTACTCTAGATTTGAGAAAACGTTGGATCAGGGTTCTGCATTCCCCAGCTTAAGTTACATCGAAAACAGTACGAACCAGTTCGCCTCTTCATTCCGCATGGCGCGCCAACAGGCCTTAACTTTCCATTTTCTGCCGGCAGTTATGGCCTTGACCTGAGAGCCATTTGACTTGCCGGGGCTTGAGCCACCCGCTCGGGTCT
>JBEEIN010000055.1:0-9970 GCA_041169825.1 Pseudomonadota bacterium | reverse complement strand
GCGCTCCGGGTTCTGCCCCAACCGTGCCAGGACCATGCCTAAGGCCTGTGCGGTCCTCGCGCTGGAGCGCTGCAACCGATAGGCCGTCTCCGCCGGCATCAAGGCTTCATCCAGAAAGCCTGCCTGCAATCGGGCCACTGCCAAATCAGCCAGCATGCGCGGATCGCTCCATCCGCGTCGGCGGCTGGCATCAGTCAGATACAAGCTCGAGCGCTGCCAATCGCCATCCCCGGCAGCCGCATCGGCAATCAACCGCGGGGCCACCAAACTGTCCGGGAATGCTGCGAGGTATTCCTTGGCCAAATGCACGGCACCAGCTTCGCCTGCCACATAGCCGGCGCGCAACATGAGCCATTCAGGGTTCCGCAGTCTGGCGGCCGCACCATAGGCTTCAAGCGCTCGATCATCCGCCCCTTGCAGAAGGGCTTCGTCGCCGGCCAGGACGAAAGCCTCAAACGACCCGTCCACGGTGGGCGGATCGGGCCGCTCGCGCGCAGGCGGGGATGATAGCGCGGCTGTCGCTGCCCGCTGCAGATAGTCTGCCGCCGTCACCCGGTCGCCCGTTCGTTCATAGGATCGGCCCATAACCGCAAGCAGATATGGCGGAGCATCTGGCCGCTCTGCCAATGGCTCGAACCGCTGGCGCAAGCGCGGATGGTCGTCGACTGCAAGCAAGGCCTTAGCATAGAGCAATTGGAGGCGCTGGTTGAAAGGCTGTCGCCGGTCCAGCGGTTCAAGCAAGCTCACCGCGATCCCGCTGTTGCCTACTTCAAGCTCCAACGCACCTTCCAGCATGACAACGGCGGGTACATTCTTGAACGGGCCGCCGATCCGACCAATCAGGCGCCGCGCGAGCTCAATCTCTCCCGCGCGGGCCGCAATAACCGCCTGCATGTAATATGGCACAGGGCTGCGCGGGTTGAGCGAATTGAACCGGCGCGCCACTTTTAACATGTCGACAGCCCGGCTTGCCTGACCCAGCGCACCGGCATAGCCAAACAGCAATTGCTGGTCGTTGGGGGCAATCTTAAGCCCGCGTTCGAACAGCGGGATGGCCGCAACAGGCCCGGCCTGATCAATCAGCAATTGCGCACGCAATTCGATGACGCGGGGATTGTTCGGCGCCAGACCAAAGGCGTGCTCGGCCGCCTCAACAGCCAGGACATGTTGACCGCCGGTGTACCGCAGGCGCGCAATATCGATCCACAGCAGCGGGTCATTCGGGGCGATCGCCAAGGCCCGGTCATAGGCCATGCCGGCATCGGGCAGACGCCGCTCCGCCCGCAACAGAAGTCCCATCATACGCCAGCCGAGCGCTGCATCCGCCTGCGAGAACTGCTGCGGTTCCAGCCATTGCCGCGCCCGGTCCAGGTCGCCCTGCAGCAGCATTGCCTCGCCCATCCGCGCGGCAAGATCGGTTCGGGACGCACCCGCAGCCTGGGCCTTGTTGAGTGCGGCTTCGGCAGCAATGCCATCGCCGCGCGCCGCGGCCTCAGCCGCAATGGCAAGCGCCGATCCCCGGGCATCAGTCTGCGCACCAAGCGGGGCGGTCAGCGCAAGCAGCGCCGCCAGCAGGATGTTGAACCTCTTGTCAGGCATGGAGATCGTACTGTTTGAGAAGGTCATAAAGCGTGGGCCGACTGACCCCCAGCAGCTTGGCTGTATTCGAAATATTGCCCTCGCAACGGGCCAGCGCGTGGCGAATAACCCGTCGGTCCGCAACCTCACGAGCAGCCTTGAGGTTTAACGCGTTGTCCTCCGCTTGCCCCGTGTCGGCCAGGTCGAGGTCGGCCGCACCGACCAGCTTGCCTTCGGCCATGATCACTGCCCGCTTGACCCTGTTCTCCAGTTCGCGGACGTTCCCTGGCCAGCGCCACGCATCGATCGCCGCCAGGGCATCGGCCGCGAACCCCTTGACCTGCGGATTGATCTCGCGCGCAAAGCGGGCCAGGAAAACCCTTGCCAAAAGCCCGGCATCACCGGGGCGTTCGGCCAGGCTGGGGATCTTCACAACGACTTCGGCAAGGCGATAGAACAGATCTTCGCGAAAGGTGCCGGCGGCGATCATTGCTTCGAGGTCCTGATGCGTCGCGCAAACGATCCGCGTATTGACCGCGATCGACTTGCGCGAGCCGATCCGCTCGATCACCCGTTCCTGCAGAAAACGCAGCAGCTTTACCTGCAGGGGTAGCGGGATATCGCCCACTTCATCCAGGAACAACGTACCGCCCTGGGCCTGCTCGATCTTGCCTTCAGTGGTCTTTACCGCCCCAGTGAAGGCGCCCTTCTCGTGCCCGAACAGTTCGCTTTCCAGCAAGTTCTCCGGGATCGCCGCACAATTGATCGCCACAAAGGCGCCGCCCGCCCGATCGCTTGCATCGTGCAGCCCGCGCGCCAGCAATTCCTTTCCGGTTCCGCTGGCGCCCAGCAGCATGACCGAAACATTGGTATTGGCAGACCGCTCGATCGTCCGCGCCACCTTCAGCATATCCGGCGCCCCGGTGATCAGGCGACCCAGGACTTTGCTGTCCTGAACGGTCTCGCTGGTGAGACGCCGGTTCTCCGCCTCGATCTGGTGGAGCTGCCAAGCGCGTTGTACGATCAAACCCAGCGTCTCGATTTCGACTGGCTTCTGATAGAAATCATAGGCACCGCTCGCGATCGCCTGAAGCGCACTTTCGCGCGCCCCATGCCCCGTCGCGACGATCACCTTGGTATCGGGCTTTAGCGCCATGATTTCGTCGAGCACGGCAAAGCCCTCGCTGGTCCCGTCGGGGTCGGGCGGCAGGCCAAGATCAAGGGTAACCACCGGCGGCTCATCCGCCCGCAGCGCGGCCAGCGCCGACGCGCGGTCATCCGCGATGATCACGTCAAAATCGGGATAGGCCCATTTGAGCTGAGCCTGAAGGCCAGCATCGTCTTCAACGATCAGCAGCTTGGGTTTGTTGTCGCTCATTACGCTACCTTCGCGGCAAAGTTGTCCGGCAGTTCGGCTGCCTCAGCCAACGGTACTCGGATGCTGAAACGCGATCCCAAGCCTTCCCGGCTCTCGACCGTCAGTGTGCCGCCCATCGCTCGCACCAGTTCGCGCGCTTCGTAGGCGCCGATCCCAAACCCGCCGGGCTTGGTCGAGACAAAGGGCTTGAACAGCCCGGTGCGGACAAATTCGGCCGACATGCCCGAACCGGAATCGATCACTTCGATCACCCCGAGGGATTGCTCGCACCCCATTTGCAAGAAGACTGGACTGTCGGCAGGACTGGCATCAATCCCGTTCTGAATCAGGTGGACCAGGGCCTGTTCAAGCATGTCCTCGCGTCCGACCACCATGCAAGGCGACGCCGCGATCACCCCAACCTGGTGATTGCTCCGGAACTGTCCGACCACGCGCTTGATGACCTGGTCCAGCGCAACCGGCGTCAGGCGCTCGACCACCGCCGTACCATAGCGCGACAGGCGGGCGATCAGCGCGTTAAGGCGGTCGGACGCATTGCGCAGGGTCACCAGCATGTCAGCCTGGAACGCGGGATTTCCGGCATGGGCTTCGGCATTGCGGGCGAGCAGGCTGAGCTGGCTGGCAAGGTTCTTGATATCGTGCATCACAAAGGCGATGCGGCGATTGAAGTCATCAAAACGGGCCGCCTCGGCCAGCGCCTCTTGTCCGGCGTGTTCGGCCAGATAGCTCGCCAGTTGCTGCCCGGCGACGCGCAGCAGGTCAAAGTCCTCCCAGTCCAGCCGCCGCGCCAGCGGGGGCCTGGCCAGGACCACCAGTCCCACCAGTCGCTCGAACCGATGCAGCGGTACCAAGGCCCAGGCGCGCGGCTCGGCCAGCAACCAGTCAGGCACGGCTATTTGCTGCGGCGACCAGTCCTGTCGCGGCAAGGCGCTGGTTCCGCGCAGTTCATCCAGATCAACGATAAAGCCGCCCGCTCGATGTGCCTCAAAGGCACACACCGCCGCATGTGGCATAGCAAGGCCCGGAACCTCGGCGGTTGGCCATTGCCACCGGCTGGCCAGCGCCAGTTCGCCGTGTTCGGTTACGGTCAACAATAGGCCGGCTGGACTGCCGGTCATATCGGCTAACGCGCGGATCGCCCGTTCGTGCAGGCTGGCGCCATCTGGTCCCTGACGCCCCATGGTGCGCGTAAAGCGCAACCATTCCTCGCGATAGTCGTAACGATGCCGGAACAGGTGCTTGGATAGCGTCACCCGCAACCAGGCCCTCAGCCCGCGCGATACGGCAAGCACCGCCAGAACGACGGCCGTGGCGCCGGCAAAAGCGAGTTGCAGTTCGGCCGTAAGCTCCTGCCCGGCCCAGGCCAGCCATCGCGCGATTGCCACCATGAAGACCAGATAGGCTCCAACAATCATCAGCGAAGCTGACTGGAACACCACCGCCCGCGACGGGCTGAACCGCAGCGCCTCGCTCCCGCGTCGCAGGCCAAAGGCCAGCAGCAAGGCCAGTACCAGCGCCGCCAGGCAGCGGACTGCGATCAGCCCGACCACCTCTTGGCCCCGCAGATAGGCCACCGTGTACAGGTTCAGGTCAAAGCCCCACAGCAGGGCGAAGGCCAAGGCCGGCCAGCGCAAGACAAGCCGGGTATCCGGGCCGGTACCGCCATAAAGGTTGTGGACCAGCATCAGCCCGCCAGTGGCGACCAAAATGCGGAACAGAGTGACCGTCTGGAACGCAAGGCCGGCCAGCAGGCCGCCGAGCGGGTTGGAAACCTGCAAAAGCATGATCGCCAGTTGCAGCAGTTCGACAAAGCCGAGCGCAGCCAGCAGCGGCCGCACCGGTCGTAGGCTGGCGTGGCGACCGTCGATCGCGAACAGCCGGTAAACCGCAAAGAGCCAGCCCAGATCGCGCAGGCTATCGGCCATGTTCGCCCAGATCGATGCGGCTCCGGCCAAGGCCCCGATCAGCGCCCACAGAGCCGTAACACCCAGCGCAAGGATCAACGCCTTTCGCGCGGTTCCAAACCCGTCTGGGCGGGCCTGGAGTGCGCCGGCCACCAGCAGGCACGCGAAGGCCCCGCTGCCCCAGGCAACTGCCTCGATAGCCTGCGAGATACTCGATGCCGGGCCCACTTCAGCGCGCCCCTTCGTTCCACAGCACTACCCGCAGCGTCTGCAGCAGGATCAGCAGGTCGAGGAACGGGGAATAGTTCTTGGCGTAATAGAGATCGTATTCGAGCTTGTGCCGGGCATCTTCGATCGATGCGCCATAGGGATAGTTGATCTGCGCCCACCCCGTGATCCCGGGTTTCACCATGTGGCGTTCGGCATAATAGGGCAGATGCCGCTCCAGATCGGCAACAAACTGGAGGCGTTCCGGCCGCGGCCCGACAAAGCTCATTTCGCCCTTCAGCACGGTCCAGAGCTGGGGCAGCTCATCAATCCGGGTCTTGCGAATGAAATTGCCAATCCGCGTAACGCGCGGATCGTCCTTTGCCGCCCATTGCGCGCCGTTTACTTCGGCATCGGTGCGCATCGACCGCAGCTTGATCACGTCGAACGACTGGCCATAAAGCCCGACGCGACTTTGTCGGTAGAACGCCGGTCCCTTGCTATCCAGGCGGACCAGTGCCGCAAACAACAGGATAACCGGCGCGCTCAGCAACAAGGCCAGGCCACTGGCGATAATGTCAAACAGGCGCTTTAGCGCGCGCGATACGGCTTGCCCGGAGGAGAATCCGTCGGAAAAGATCAACCAGCTGGGATTGACCGTGTCCAGGTCAATCCGCCCGGTTTCGCGTTCGATAAAACTGGAAAAATCGTAGACCTGAACCCCGGTGGTCTTGATCCGCAACAAGTCCCCGAGCGGCAGGGAATTGCGCCGCTCTTCCAGTGCCAGCACCACCTCGCTGACCCCAAGGCGTTCGACATATTCGGTCAGGTCTTCGATCGAATCGCGGGCCACAGCAGTTGGGACAGACGCTGGCGCGTCAGTCATCGCCACGAGGCCACAGATCCGAAAGCCGCTTTCGAGACGCAGAGACAGCTGCCGCAAACGTTCAGCGCGTTCGCCGCTGCCGAGCACCAGGATCCGGCGACGAAAAGCATCGGCCCCGACGGCCGCACCAACCAGCAGGCGATTGAGCACCAGCGCAAAGACCGATCCAATCATTGCGTAGGCCAGGGTCGAGCGCCAGAAATTCCCTCCCCCGACGATAAAGTCGAGGAAAGCCAGACCGATGATGCTGAAGGATACGGCCACCAACAGCCGGGCGGTGGCATAACGCATCGATCGCAGCGCCTCTGGCCCATAGACCCCGACCGCAATCATCGCCGTCAGCATCACGCCAGCGTGACCGGCCAGTTGCCAGAACCGATCGCCAATATCGCCCGGATCCATGCCAATTTGGCCGGCGCGAAGCCGCCAGGACAGGTCTCCTGCCAGGTAGAGCAGAAGCAGATCCAGCACCCCGACCAGGATCACCGCGTGGGGAATGTAATGTTTGAACAGCCGGATCATTGGCCCCTGCAGCCCGAGAAAACTCGGGACATGCCTAACGGGGACTTATGAAATGTCGGTAAACCTTACAGCGACCTCAATCGGCGAAGGCAAACGGAGTCAGGCCACGGGACCGCTCGTCAAAGGCCAAGGCAGCTCCCCGCGGCGGGAGCGAGCGTTGGCCGCAGTCTTTTCGATGGCAGCCGCTGCACCCCGGGCCAATCGGCAAGGCAGCCGCCGCATCAAGGGCCAGCCCGCGGGCCTGGGCCAAGGTTCCAGCGAGACCTGCCTCAATCCCCAAGGCAACGACGAACCGCGGGCCTTCGGCACCCGGCGCAGCATTGCCTTCCACAGTCCGGGCAATGGTCAGCCACTGGCTGGCATTGCCGCTGGGCTCAACAAAGCTGGCCAACTGGACGCAGAGTTGACCGGCCCGCTCAAAAGCCCGGTGAGCCACCCACAGCGGGCAGCCGGTATCGCTATCCAGCAAGGCTGTTCCGCTGGCACCGGCATAACGCTTGGAAAACTGACCAGCCCGGTCAACCCGCGCCATAAAGAACGGCAAGCCGCGCTGGCCAACCCGCTGCAAGGTCGTCAGGCGGTGGGCCAATTGTTCGAAACCGACACCAAACCGGCGTTGCAGGATCGGCAGGTCATAGCCGGTGGCTTCGCAGGCCCGGATCAGCCGACCATAAGGCATCAGCACGGCCGCCGCGAAATAGGCAGTAAGGTGGCGCCGGAACAGTCGCCAGGCAGAGCGATCGGTAAATTGCGCGCCATTGGCAACCGCCGCAATTTCGTCGCGCTGCTCCAGCATGGCCAGTTGCAGAGCGATCTGGAAATTGCGTGAAGAGGGATCAAGCAGTTCCGACAGTTGCAACTGGCGGGCATGGAGGTCGAGCCGCCGCAGAGCATCAGGCATCACCTCTACCGGCAAAACCCGGACCGCGATCTGATGCTTCTGGCGAAGGCGCTCGGTCAGTGCCGCGCCCATGTCGGGATTTGACAACCGCAGTTCATCAGCCAGCGCTTCGGCCGCTGCATCCAGATCGGGAAAGTGGTTGCGCCACCGTTCAATTTCACGCCGGACCAGTTCCATCGGCTCATCGATCGAACCCACACCAACACCGCCGCCGCTATCGAACAGGCGGGCAAATGCAATCGCGGCCTGCGGTGCGGCACTCAGCCATTCGGCAATCTCGTCGCGGTCAATCGCAAGGTCGGCAAAGCGGGCATCGGCAAGGCGCCGCCGCAGCCCGTCAACACCGCCGACCGCCTCATCCTGGCGCAAACTGCGCGGGTCAAAATCAAAGGCTTCCGCCAAGCGAATGAGCAATCGGGCGGACAGCGGCCGCTGGTTGCGTTCAACAAGGTTCAGGTAACTGGGCGATATACCGAGCTGCGCCGCCATAGCCGACTGGGTCAAACCCTCACGCTTCCGCAGTCTGCGGACCGCAGGTCCGGCAAGGAGGACGGTATCGGCCATGCCCCCGTTTGTCATATTTTTTACAACATTGCAACCATGACACCAACTATCAACGCTTGGGGACAAACTTTTTTGTAATTTATTGCACACAGACTCGGGCCGGAGGCGTTAGGCGGGTGCTGTTCAAACCCTTGGAGGTTCCCCGTGTCCTACACCGATACTATCGCCGCCGCTGACACCCAGATCAGCCGTTTCGCCAACTGGGACGGCATCGACGCTGAGTCGGTTGCCCGCATGCAGTTGCAGAACCGTTTCAAGACCGGGCTGGATATCGCCAAGTACACTGCCAAGATCATGCGCGCCGACATGGCTGCCTATGACGCCGATCCGGCTAACTACACCCAGTCGCTGGGTTGCTGGCACGGCTTCATCGGGCAGCAGAAGCTGATCTCCATCAAGAAGCACTTTGGCACGACCAAGGGCCGTTACCTTTACCTCTCGGGTTGGATGATCGCGGCGCTCCGCAGCGAGTTCGGCCCCCTGCCCGACCAGTCGATGCACGAAAAGACCAGCGTTCCGGCGCTGATCGAGGAACTCTACACCTTCCTGCGCCAGGCCGATGCCCGCGAACTGGGCATGATCTTCCGCGAACTGGATGAGGCCCGCAAGGCTGGCGATGCGGTCAAGACCAAGCAGATTCAGGCCCGGATCGACAATTACGAAACCCACGTCGTGCCAATCATCGCCGATATCGATGCCGGGTTCGGCAATGCTGAGGCGACCTATCTCCTCGCCAAGAAGATGATCGAGGCGGGTGCCTGTGCGATCCAGATCGAAAACCAGGTCTCGGACGAAAAGCAGTGCGGCCACCAGGACGGCAAGGTTACCGTTCCGCACGAGGACTTCATCGCGAAGATCCGCGCCGTGCGTTACGCCTTCATGGAACTGGGCGTCGACGATGGCATCATCGTTGCTCGCACCGACTCCTTGGGCGCCGGCCTGACCAAGCAGATCGCCTTCACCCGCGAAGCTGGTGACATTGGCGATCAGTACAACAGCTTCCTCGATTGCGACGAAGTGACCGAAATCGGCCACGGCGAAGTCCTGATCAGCCGCGATGGCAAGCTGCTGCGTCCTAAGCGCCTGCCCAGCAACCTGTTCCAGTTCCGCGCCGGCTCGGGTGAAGACCGCTGCGTGCTGGACTGCATCACCAGCCTGCAGAACGGTGCAGACCTGCTGTGGATCGAGACTGAAAAGCCGCATATCGGCCAGATCGGCGGGATGGTCAGCCGCATCCGCGAGGTCATTCCCAACGCCAAGCTGGTCTATAACAACTCACCCAGCTTCAACTGGACGCTGAACTTCCGCCAGCAGGTGTTCGATGCCTGGACTGCGGAGGGCAAGGACCTCTCCGCCTATGATCGCGCCAAGCTGATGAGCGTGGACTATGACGGCACCGACCTTGCAGCCGAAGCCGACGAGCGTATTCGCACCTTCCAGCGCGATGCTGCGGCCCAGGCCGGTATCTTCCACCACCTGATCACCCTGCCGACCTACCACACCGCGGCGCTCAGCACTGACAACTTGGCCAAGGAATACTTCGGTGAGCAGGGCATGCTGGGCTACGTTAAGGGTGTCCAGCGTCAGGAAATCCGCCAGGGTATCGCCTGCGTGAAGCACCAGAACATGTCGGGCTCTGACATTGGTGACGATCACAAGGAATACTTCGCCGGCGAAGCCGCGCTTAAGGCGGCCGGTGAGCACAACACGATGAACCAGTTTGCCGCTTAACAACCCAACTCGCAGCAAGGAGAAGGTGCGATGAATACCATGTCCGCTACCGAAACCCGCGAACCGCAGCGCGCCCGCGCACTGCTTTCGACGGCCGATTTCCAGCTGCTCAAGGCAGCCCTGGCCAGCCATGCCAAGGCAGTAGAGGGTCCTGAAGAAATTGCGCGGATCAACGCGCTCTATCATCGGCTCGGCACTTACAGCTGAGCCCACCATCTCCTGGGGAGGAGAAACGACGGTCGTCGGGGCACCCCTTTTGCCCTGGCGACCGTCAACCAGTTTCTAACCCTATGAAGAGG
>JBEEIN010000054.1:0-5475 GCA_041169825.1 Pseudomonadota bacterium | reverse complement strand
CGTCCAACAAATCCGCCCGCCACGATGGTTGGGGCACGCTGCGCCGCTTCCTGCCCTATCTCTGGCCAGAGCATGACTGGGCCTTGCGCGGTCGGATCCTGGGCGCGCTGGCCCTGATCCTGTTATCCACGGCCACCCAATTTGCCTTGCCCTATTTCCTGAAGTGGGCAATCGACGCGATGAGCGTCACCGGCAACCGCGTGGCGACCTTTGCCATGCTGTTCGTGCTGGCCTATTCCGCCGCGCGGCTGGGCAGCGTGGTGTTCGATAACCTGCGCAACATCGTGTTCGAGCGGGTTGGCCAGCAGGCCACAGCACATCTGGCCGAAAACGTCTTCACCCGCCTGCACCGCTTGTCGCTGCGGTTTCACCTGGCGCGGCGGACCGGCGAGGTCACCAAGGTCATCGAACGCGGGACCAAGAGCATCGACACGATGCTCTATTTCATGCTGTTCAACATCGCCCCCACGATCATCCTGCTGCTGGGCGTGGCGGTGATCTTTTACATCAATTTCGGCTGGCCGCTGGTGATCTCAACCGCGCTGGCCGTCGTTGCCTATATCTGGACCACCCGTGCGATCACCGAATGGCGCACCAAGCTGCGCGAACAGATGAACCGGCTCGATGGCCAGGCCCTGTCGCGCGCCGTGGATTCCCTGCTCAATTACGAGACGGTGAAGTACTTCAACGCCGAGACGCGCGAGGAAGCCCGCTACGCCCAGGCCACCCAAGCCTATGCCAAGGCTGCGGTGAAGAGCGAGAACAGCCTTGGCCTGCTCAACATCGCCCAGGCGGTGATCACCAACCTGCTGATGGCCGTGGCCATGGCGCTGACCGTCCGCGGCTGGGCGCGCGGAGAATACAGCGCCGGACAGCTGGTCTTCGTTCAGACCTATCTGGCGCAGCTGTTCCGCCCGCTCGACATGCTAGGCATGGTCTACCGCACGATCCGCCAAGGTCTGACCGACATGGCCGACATGTTCCGGCTGATCGATACCGAAGTAGAAGTGCAGGACGCACCCGGCGCGCCGGCCTTGGTGGTGAAGCGCCCCACCCTCACCTTTGATAATGTCGTGTTCGGTTACGAGCGTGAACGCACGATCCTGAGCGGCCTGTCGTTTGAGGTGCCCGCCGGCAGCCAGGTGGCAATCGTCGGCCCCTCGGGCGCGGGCAAGAGCACGATCGCGCGGCTGGTCTTCCGCTTTTACGATCCATGGAGCGGGCGCATCCTGATTGACGGGCAGGACATTGCCCAGGTCACCCAGGCCAGCCTGCGGGCCAATATCGGCATCGTTCCGCAGGACTCGGTGCTGTTCAACGAAACGATCGGTTACAACATTGCCTATGGCCGCGACGGCGCGACCCTTGCCGAGGTGGAGCAGGCCGCACGGGACGCCGCGCTGATGGACCTGATCGCACGGCTTCCCGCCGGGTTCGATACCGAAGTGGGTGAGCGCGGCCTGAAACTTTCGGGCGGCGAAAAGCAACGCGTTGCCATCGCCCGGACCCTGGTCAAGAACCCGCCGATCCTGTTGCTCGATGAAGCCACTTCGGCGCTGGACACCAGGACAGAGCAAGACGTCCTCGCCACCCTGCATCGGGTCAGTTCGGGCCGCACATCGCTGTCGATCGCGCACCGCCTGTCGACAATTGCCGATGCCGACACGATCCTGGTGCTGAACGCCGGGCAGTTGGCCGAGTCCGGCACCCACGCCGAGCTGCTGCGCCGAGACGGGCTCTACGCAGAGATGTGGGCGCGGCAGGCCGAGATGGCCGAACAGATCGACGAAGCCGCCGAATAGGCCGCGACTACATTATGACGTCGGCTTCCTTCCAGACCACGGCCTGGGCGGCCTTCATGCAACCGGCTTCCTGATCCCAGGCGAGAACTGGCGAGCCGTAAAGTCGCCACCCCTGCTCCAGGGCTTCGGACACGCGCTCACAAAAAGCGCGGTCGTCCTTACCGGTCAGCAGGCGATAGATCGGGCGGTCATCGGGTGGAGTGTTCATGCGGCGATCCTTACAGGATGTACTTCGACAGGTCTGTATCGCGCGCCAGCCCATCAAGCCGGGCAATCACATAGTCCTCGTCGATCGTCACGGTCTCACCCTCGCGGTCCTCCGCCTCGAAGCTCAGTTCCTCCAGCAACTTTTCCATCACCGTCTGCAGCCGGCGGGCGCCGATGTTTTCAACGGACTCGTTCACCTGCGCAGCGATCCGGGCGACGGCACGGATCGCTTCGGGGGTGAATTCCACGGTGACCTTCTCTGTCCCCAACAGGGCCTTGTACTGCGCGACCAGGTTGGCGCGGGTTTCCGCCAGAATGCGGACGAAATCCTCTTCCGACAGAGCGGTCAGCTCCACCCGGATCGGCAGGCGGCCCTGCAGTTCGGGCAGCATGTCGCTCGGCTTGGCCACATGGAACGCGCCCGAGCCGATGAACAGCACATGGTCGGTCTTCATCGGGCCGTATTTGGTGGCCACAGTGGTGCCTTCGATCAACGGCAGCAGATCCCGCTGCACGCCTTCGCGGCTGACCGAACCACCGCGCACGTCGGACACGGCGATCTTGTCGATCTCGTCGATAAAGACGATCCCATTGGCTTCAGCATTGGCCAGGGCAACACGGGCCACGTCATCCTGGTCCATGCGCTTTTCCGCTTCCTCATCGACCAGCTTGTCCCACGCTTGCGGGACCTTCAGCTTGCGACGCTTGAGGTTCTGGCGGCCCATCGCCTTGGACATCATTTCGCTGAGGTTGATCATGCCAACCCCACCCGGCATCCTCGGCATGTCGAACGGCATGCCCGGCGCATCCTCGACCTCGATCTCCACCTCGACATCGTTCATCGCGTTTTCGACGATCCGCTGGCGGAAGCTCTCGCGCGTTGCTTCGCTGGCGTTCTCGCCGACCAGCGCCTTGAGCAGCCGGTCCATCGCTGCCTTGCTGGCCGCATCGCGCACGGCTTCGCGGCGGCGGTCCTTCTCAAGGCGGATCGCTTCCTCGACCAGGTCGCGAGCGATCTGCTCCACATCGCGGCCGACATAGCCAACTTCGGTAAACTTGGTCGCCTCTACCTTCACGAACGGTGCGTCGGCCAGCTTGGCAAGGCGACGGCTGATCTCGGTCTTGCCGCAACCGGTCGGCCCGATCATCAGGATGTTCTTAGGCGTCACCTCGTCGCGCAGTTCCGGTGCAAGGCGCTGGCGGCGCCAGCGATTGCGCAAGGCCACGGCAACAGCCTTCTTGGCTTCGGCCTGGCCGATAATGTGCTCATCCAGCGCAGCGACGATCGCCTTGGGGGTCAAGTTCTGGTTCATTTTCTTCCTGTTCCCGCGTTCGCGGGAATGACGATGGTTAGATAACTTCGACGGTCACCCGGTCATTGGTGAAGACGCAGACCTCAGCCGCGACCTGCATGGCGCGGCGGGCGATCTTCTCGGCGTCTTGCTCATAATCGACCAGCGCTTTGGCGGCCGAAAGCGCATAGTTTCCGCCCGAACCAATCGCGGCGATGCCGTGTTCGGGCTCCAGCACGTCGCCATTGCCGGTCAGGATCAGCAATACGTCCTTGTCCGCCACGATCATCAGCGCTTCAAGGTTGCGCAGATACTTGTCGGTTCGCCAATCCTTGGCGAGTTCGACTGCGGCGCGCATCAGCTGCCCGCGATGCTGTTCCAGCTTTTTCTCCAGCCGCTCGAACAGGGTGAACGCGTCAGCAGTCGCCCCGGCGAACCCGGCGATGACCGAGCCATCGCCAATCCGGCGCACCTTGCGGGCGTTGGGCTTCATCACCGTGTTGCCCATCGAGACCTGGCCGTCGCCAGCGATAACGGTCTTGCCGCCCAGCTTTACACCGATGATGGTGGTGCCGTGCCAGGGGATCAGCCCGTGGCTGTTGTTATGATTGTCCATGCGGCGGGATATATGCCCTGCCGCGCTGGTTTCAACTTAGCTGCCGTTCGGACCGCCCGGGCCCCCGCCAGCGCCACCTGCACCGGTACCAACGGTACCGATATTGCCGAACAGGTCTTCCAGGAAGGTCCGCTCCCGGCCCAGCGTCGGTGTCTTGTCGCCATCAGGATTCAGCACCACGACCTTTTCCATGCCGGAGCGCTCAATCGCCGCGACATTGCCCCGCTCGTCAAAACTGACGCGCAGCACAAGCTGTTCGCGGATCTTGGGGCGGGTAAAGGCGGCCTGGCTGGTGTTGGACGATACATAGTACCAGTCCTTGCGACCAAAGGCGCTTTCGAAGGTCGGACGGCCAAGGGTGCGTTCCACCGACTGGCGGTTGTCGATCCCCGGCTGAACCGAATCGATCAGTGGCTGGTCAACGATGTAACCACGGTGATCCTTGATCGAGTTACAGGCTCCCAGCGTCCCCGCTGCGGCCAGAACCACCATCGTCTTGATCACTGCTGCTCGCATCGTCTGCCGTTCCTGTCGTTCCAGTGCCCGGTACAGCAGGCAAGACGATTGCCCGCAGCGCGCACCCGCACTATCGCGCCTGAGCCTTAGGCTGCCTTGACGCGCCGCGCAATGGCGGCAAGCAGGCGCTTGGGGACAGCGGGTTTAATCCCGGCTGAACGATTGAAGGACATTTGACCCATGGGCCTGTTTGCCCGCCTGTTTGGCAAAAAGACTGACGAGCACGCCGAAGTGCGTCCGTTGTGGCACGCGATCGTTGCCGTCGCGCGCACGCCGCGCTGGTATTCGGAACTGGGGGTGGCTGACACGGTGCCGGGGCGGTTCGATGCTGTCGCGCTGGTCATGGCGCTGGTCCTGCTGCGGATGGAGCGCGAGCCTGACCTGTCCAGCAAGTCGATCCTGCTGACCGAGCTGTTCGTGACCGACATGGACGCGCAGCTGCGCGAAACCGGTCTGGGCGACATGGTCGTGGGCAAGCACGTTGGCAAGCTGATGGGCGCGTTGGGCGGTCGGATGGATGCCCTCCGCAAGGCACTGGCCGGCGAAGAGCCAATGGAGGCTGCGCTGGAACGCAACGTAACGCTGAATGAGGACGCTGCCGGGCTGGCCGCAGAGGTCCGCGCGCTGGCCGATCTGCTCGATACCTGCGATGCGGCTGGCCTGCTTGCCGGAAAGATCGCGCCATGACCGAGTTCAGCCGCACCTATGACCCGCGCCTCTTGCCGGGCAGCGCCGTCGAGCTCGAAGCCAGCGAAGCGGAACGCGCCGCGCTCGCCCAGCGCTTTGGCCTGGTCCGGATCGACAGCATGACCGCTCGCATCGAACTTGAGCGCGAGGCCGAAGGTGCCAGCGCCAAGGGCCGGCTTCAGGCCCGGATCATCCAAAGCTGTGCGGTCAGCGGGGAGGACCTGCCGGTCAGCATCGATGAAATGGTCAACCTCCACTTCATCCCGGCGCGCGGCCCATCGGCTCCCGACGAGGAAATCGAGCTGGAAGCCGAAGAGCTGGACCAGATCGAGTTCGAAGGCAGCCTGTTTGACCT
>JBEEIN010000053.1:0-8972 GCA_041169825.1 Pseudomonadota bacterium | reverse complement strand
AAACGCTGACCTGGAAGCCTGCTCCGGCGACGAGCGGCGACGATGCCGTCCTTGCGCCCGTGGCCAATCCCTTCCAGGCCGATGGCGGGATGCGGCTGGTCACCGGCAACCTTGGCCGGGGTACGTTCAAGACCTCTGCAGTTGATCCCGAACGCTATACCATCGAAGCCCCCGCCCGCGTGTTTGATAGCCAGGAAGGCGTCCAGGCGGCGTTCAAGGCGGGCGAGCTGGACCGCGATGTGGTCGTTGTCGTCCGCTTCCAGGGTCCGCGCGCCAACGGCATGCCTGAACTGCACAAGCTGACCCCGCCGCTGGGTGTCCTGCAGGACAAGGGCTTCCGCGTTGCGCTCGTCACCGATGGCCGAATGAGCGGCGCCTCGGGCAAGGTTCCGGCAGCGATCCACGTTACGCCAGAGGCGCTGGGCGGCGGGCCGCTGGCGCTGGTCCAGGATGGCGATGTTATCCGGCTGTGCGGACATACCGGCTCATTGGAAGTGCTTGCAGACCTCTCGGGCCGCCAGCCGGCCACGCCCCCGGCAGAGGCCATGGGCATGGGCCGCGAACTGTTCGGCATGTTCCGCCGCTTTGCCGACGGGGCAGAGCAGGGCGGTTCCGCCATGCTGGCCGAGGGTGGTCTGTGATGCAGCTGGTCACGGTTGATATTGGCGGCACCCATGCGCGGTTCGCGTTGGCGACCGTCCAGGCCGATGGCCGCATCGAACTAGGCGAACCGGCCACGCTCCACACCCGTGATCACGCCAGCTTCCAAACCGCATGGGAAGATTTCGCCCGGATGCAGGGCGGCTTCTTGCCCGATGCCGTGGCGATTGCCGTGGCTGGGCCAGTGGGCGGAGAGGTGATCCGTTTCACCAACAACCCCTGGATCATCCGCCCGGCGCTGATCCCCGAAAAACTGGGCGCAACCCGCTACACCGTGGTCAACGATTTCGGCGCGGTGGGTCATGCCGTGGCCCGCGCTGGTGATGAGCATTTCGTCCACCTGACCGGTCCGGAAGCCAGCCTTCCAGCCAGCGGCACGATCTCGATCGTCGGTCCCGGCACCGGTCTGGGCGTCGCCCACATCTGGCGCGATGGTCAGGGCAGCTATCGGGTTCAACCGACCGAAGGCGGCCACATCGATTTCGCCCCGCTCGACAGCATCGAGGATGCGATCCTGGCCCGCCTGCGCCAACGCTATCGCCGCGTCTCGGTCGAACGGGTCGTCTCGGGCCCTGGCCTCGTCGACATTTACGAGGCGCTCGCCGGCATGGAAGGCCGCGCGATCCAGCCGACCGATGACAAGTCGCTGTGGCAGCTGGGTCTGTCTGGCGAGGACAGCCTGGCCGCTGCAGCGGTCGACCGGTTCTGCCTCTCGCTTGGTGCCGTGGCGGGCGACATTGCCCTGGCCCAGGGGGCGAGCGGCGTGGTCATCGCTGGCGGGCTTGGCCTGCGCATTCGCGATACCTTGCTCCGCTCCGGCTTTGCCGAGCGGTTTCGCGCCAAGGGGCGCTTCAGCGAGCTGATGGCGGCCCTGCCGGTCAAGCTCATCACCCATCCCCAGCCCGGCCTCTATGGAGCCGCGGCAGCCTTTGCAGCGGAACATGTGTCATGAAATCGATCGAACAGGTCATGCGTCTTGCCCCGGTCATTCCGGTCCTGGTGATCGAGGATGTCGCTCATGCCGTGCCCGTGGCCGAGGCCCTGGTGCGCGGCGGCCTGCCCGTGCTGGAAGTGACCCTGCGCACCGCCGCCGCGCTCGACGTGATCCGGGCGATGAAGACCGTGCCGGGCGCACTGGTTGGTGCCGGCACCGTGCTCAACGAATATGCGCTGGATGATGCCCTTTCGGCGGGTAGCGAGTTCATCGTCTCGCCCGGCCTGACCAAGCCGCTCGCCCGCGCGGCCGAAGCGGCCAAGGTGCCGTTCCTGCCGGGTATCGCCACGCCGTCGGACATCATGCGCGGGCTCGACCTTGGGCTTGACCGCTTCAAGTTCTTCCCGGCCGAAGCCAATGGCGGGATCCCGGCGCTCAAGGCGATTTCGGCCCCGTTCGGCTCGGTCCGGTTCTGCCCAACCGGCGGCATCACGGCTGCCACTGCGGCTGACTGGCTCTCGCTCGATTCCGTCCTGTGCTGCGGCGGCTCGTGGCTCGTCGGCAAGGGAGAGCCCGACGTTGCGGCGATCGAGGCGGCAGCCCGGTCGGCTGCTGCACTAGCCCGATGACAAGCCTGGCCGCTTTAGACGCCCGCTTGCAAGAGCTGCACCTTCGCACAGCTGAAACGCCGCTGTTCAATCCGGTCTTCCAGTTGGGACTGGAACTGTCGCGCGATCTGGAAAGCGGCAGGCTGTCGTTGGGCGAACTAGAGGGGCTGGTTGCCGAACTGGAATGCCAGGGCCTGCAGTCCCGCGCCGAACGACTGGCGCGTCTGGTTGGCCCGGTTGAACTGGCCGTCAATGATGCCAGCATCGCCCGCCTTGCGGACGAGGAAGCGGATTTCGCTGCCTTCGCGGCGCGCTGGGCCAAGCCGCTGGCGCATGTCGTCTTTACCGCCCACCCGACCTTCCTGCTCTCGCCCGCCCAGAGCGAGGCTGTTGCCGCGTCAGCCTCTGCCGAAACTATTGGCGAAAGCACAACCTGCGTTGCCTCACCGGCGCGCGAACCGATCACGCTCGATAGCGAACACGCGCAGGCCATGGCGGCCCTGGCCCATGCGCATGGCGCGCGCGACCGGATCACCGGCCTGCTGTTTGCCGCCGCACGGCGCCGTTGGCCGGACCAGTGGCGTAACCTGGCCCCGGTGCCGCTGCGGCTGGCCAGCTGGGTCGGCTATGACATGGACGGGCGCACGGATATTACCTGGGCAACCTCGCTGCGCTACCGCCTCTCTGAAAAGGCTGAGCGCTTGGCGGGCTATGCCGCGGCATTGGAATTGGCCGCTCCCGACATTGCTGCCAGCTTGCGGCGGGCCTCTGCCTATGCGGCCGAGCGCGCGGCATCCTTTGCGGCAGACTTGTCGGACGCGGCGGCGCTGTCGGCCGCAGCCAATGCCTTTACCGCCGATCATGCCGATAAGCTGACCAGCCTCGGCCCCGTGATTGCTGAACTGGAAGCGCGCGCCGGTAAGGCCGATGACCAGACCGCTGAAACCCTGTTGCGGGTTGTCTCGGCCATGCGGGCCGATGGCCTGGGCATGGGCTGGATCCATTTCCGGGTGAACGCCAGCCAGCTGCAGAACGCGATCCGCCGCCGCATCGATCCCGATGGCAAGCTGGATCTGGCCAGCCAGGCCGCGCTGATGCGCCTGCGCGAATTGCTCGGTGCGGTTAAGCCGCTGCGCGCCAACATGGCCGCGCTGGCGATCGAAAACAGCACGGCGGTGCGCCAGTTCCTGCTGATCGCGCAGATCCTGCATCACGTTGATGCCGATACCCCGATCCGGATGCTGGTGGCGGAGTGCGAGGAACCGACCACGGTCCTGGCCGCGCTCTACTTTGCCGAACTGTTCGGGGTGGCCGACAAAGTTGACGTTTCGCCGCTGTTTGAAACCGAATCCGCTCTGGAACATGGCGGGCGGTTCCTCGATGCCGTGCTGTCAGAACCGCATTACCAGGCCTATGCCCGGCGGCGCGGGCGGGTTTCGATCCAGACCGGCTTTTCCGATGCCGGGCGCTTTGTCGGCCAGATCCCGGCGGCCCTCGCGATTGAGCGGCTGCAAGGCCGCCTGTCCGAGGCGATGGCTGGCAATGGCCTGACCGATGTGGCCGCGCTGATCTTCAACACCCACGGCGAGTCCATGGGGCGCGGCGCGCACCCCACCAGCTTTGCCGACCGGCTCGAATGGCCGCTCTCGCCCTGGGCGCGGCGGCGGTTCGTCCGCGCCGGGATCCGGTTGGAGCCAGAGGTCAGTTTCCAGGGCGGCGATGGCTACCTGTTCTTCGGTACGCCCGAGCTGGCCTATGCCACGCTGATCCGCTTTGCCGAATTGGCCCCGGCCAAGGCCGATCCCGACGCGGCACCTGACCCGTTCTATCGCCGCACCGACCTGAGCCTCGATTTCTATCGCGCGATCCGCCGCGTGCAGCAGGGCTATCTGGCCAGCACGACCTATGCCCGCGCGGTGACCGCTTTCGGGCTTGGCCTGCTGAATGAGACCGGCAGCCGCAAGAGCCGCCGCCAGTCCGACCTCGCGGCCGACCGGACCATGAGCCTGCGCCAGATACGCGCGATCCCGCACAATGCCGTGCTTCAGCAGCTGGGTTATCCGGTCAACGTGATTGCCGGGTTCGGCACGGCGGCGGATGGCAATTACGAGGCGATTGCTGCCTTGTTGCGTGACAGCCACCGCGGGCGGCAATTGGTGCGGCTGGTTCGGGCTGCCAATTCGCTCGCCTCGATCAAGACAGTGGCGGCCTACGGCGAGCTGTTCAATTCGGCCTATTGGGCCAGCCGCCCCTATCGCGGGGATGAGGAGGGCATCGCCGATGCCTGCCTCGCGCTGGCCGAATACCTCACCAAGGATGATCGCACCGGGGTCTATCGCCGCTTCGCCTCGCGGTTGCGGGTCGACGCGCTCAAGCTGCACAAGCTGCTGGCGCTGATCCCGGATGAGGCGCCGCTGGCCGGGCGCGAGCAGGTCCGCCGCGAGCTGGGCGTGCTTCAGGCGCTGCGGCTGGCGCTGTTCCAGCACATGTTTATCCGCGCGGTCTCGGTCCCGGCCTTCAGCCGCGCCAATGACATCAGCCGCGATGACGTGCTGGAAATGGTCTTTACCCTGCGGATCGACGATGCGCTGGCGCAATTGCGCCGGGCTTTCCCGGCCAATGCCCCGGGTGTGGATGACTTTGCCGTCAACGAACCGAGCGACTATCCGGACGAGGGCGCGGTCGGCTATGGCGCGATCCATCGCGACAACATTGAGCCGATTGCCGCCGCCCATGCCCTGGTCCTTCGCATCACCACGGCCCTTGCCAACCAGTTCGGCGCGCACGGCTAGGGAGCCTGAATGACCCCGACGCAGCTTTCCATCGCCTTTTTCCTGCAAGTGGCGGTGATCCTGGTTACCTGCCGGCTGGTCGGCACCGCGGCGCAGCGCTGGTTCGGCCAGCCACGCGTGGTGGGTGAGATGATCGCCGGGGTGCTGCTGGGGCCCAGCCTGTTCGGGGCGCTGGTGCCAGAGGTGCAGGCCTTCCTGTTCCCCAAGGAATCCAAGCCGATCCTGTTCGTGATCGCGCAGTTCGGGGTGGGGCTTTACATGTTCCTGGTCGGCCTGGGCTTTGACCGGGAAGAGTTTTTCAAGGGTGCCAAAGGGGCTGCGGCAGTCTCGCTCGCGGGCATGGCCGCGCCCTTTGCCGTGGCCGTGGCGATTGCGCCCTGGCTGCTTGGCCATGGCGGACTGTTCACGCCCAAGGTCACGCAGTTCGAAGCCACCCTGTTCATGGGCGCGGCGATTGCGATCACTGCCTTCCCGATGCTGGCCCGGATCATCCATGAGCGCGGCCTGTCCGGCACCTCGCTTGGCACGCTTTCGCTTTCCGCCGGGGCGATTGACGATGCCGGGGCCTGGGTGCTGATTGCGCTGGTCCTGGCGAGCTTCGGCGATGGCCCGCAGGTTGCGGTGCTGGCGATCGGCGGCGGTTTTCTCTTTGCGCTGTTCATGGTCCTGCTGGCCCCGCGTTTGCTGACGGTGCTGGACCGGCGGATCGGAGCCACCGGGATGGACGAGACGCTGCTCGGCGTTGTCCTGATCCTCTATCTGCTCTGCGCCTGGGCGATGGATGCGGTGGGGATCCATGCCGTGTTCGGTGGGTTCCTGCTCGGCACGGCGATGCCGCGCGGCAAGCTGACCGCGGCGATCCGTGACAAGCTGGAGCCGGTTACCGTGGTCCTGCTGTTGCCGTTCTTCTTTACCTACTCTGGCCTCCACACCGAACTGAACCTCCTGGCCGATCCGGCGCTGCTGGCAGTCGCGGCGCTGATCCTGGTGCTGTCGATCGCGGCCAAGGGCGGGGCCTGTTACCTGGCGGCGCGGCTGTCGGGGCAGGACCATGCCACCGCTTCGGGTATCGGCGCCCTGATGAACGCGCGCGGATTGATGGAGCTGATCGTGATCAACATCGGCTTGCAGCGCGGAATCATCACCCCGGCGCTGTTTTCGATGCTGGTGGTCATGGCAATCGTCACCACGCTGATGGCCTCACCGCTGTTCGAGATGCTCTATGGCCGCCGCGCCCGCGCCGAAGGACGCCTGTAAAGCGGCATTGCAATCGATTGTTGCGGACTCGGGTCGCAGCGCCTAGGCTGCGCTTCTACGGGCGCCAAAGGTGCCGTTCGAGGGGATTGGATCGATGACCGCAGCCACCATGTCCGCCGCTGCCGGTGCCGCAACCGGATCACGGCCGAAGCTCAGCATCGCGCAGATCCTGCAGATGAACCTCGGGTTCCTGGGGCTGCAGTTCAGCTTCGGCCTGCAACAGGCCAACATGTCACCGATCTGGGGTTACCTGGGGGCAGAGGAAAAGAATTTCGCCTGGCTTGGTATCGCCGGACCGCTGACCGGGCTGATCGTGCAGCCGATTATCGGCACCCTGAGTGACCGCACCTCCTCGCGCTGGGGGCGGCGCACGCCTTACTTCCTCGTCGGCGCCCTGATGTGTGCGCTAGGCCTCTTTCTGATGCCGCTTGCTGCCTCGGTGCTGATGGCCTTTTCACTGCTGTTCCTGCTCGACGTTGGCAACAATGTGACGATGGAGCCCTATCGCGCCTATGTGAATGACCGGCTTGAGGCAGACCAGCGCGGCTTCGGTTTCCTCAGCCAAAGCGCCTTTACCGGCCTCGCGCAGTGCCTCGCCTATCTCAGCCCCACGCTGCTGGTAACCCTGTTCGGGCTCAGCCGCGATGCCACCCAAGGCGGCGGAATTCCGACCTTTACGCTGGTCTCGTTCTGGATCGGCTCCGTGCTCTCGCTAGGGACGATCCTCTGGTCGATTACCCGCGTCCCTGAAATCAAGCTGCCCGATGCCGAACGCGCCCGCCTCGCCGCCCTGCCCAAAAACCCGGCGGCGACCCTGGCCGAGATCTTCAGTGCCATCCGCAACATGCCCAAAGCGATGCGCGGCATGGCCTGGATGAGCCTGTTCCAGTGGTACGCGATGTCGGGCTACTGGGGCTATGTCACCAATTCGATCAGCCGTTCGGTCTATGGTACGGCCGATGCTAGCACGGCGGCCTATCGCGAGGCAGTGTTGACCAACGGACAGGTCGGCGCCTTCTTCAACCTGATCGCCTTTCTGGCTGCCCTGTCGATGGCGCCGCTGGCCAAGCGATTGGGTGCGGGACGGCTGCATGCCTTCTGCCTGACCCTGTCCGGCATCGCCATGCTGGCGATCCCGCTGATCG
Organism: Pseudomonadota bacterium; assembly: GCA_041169825.1. GTDB lineage: Bacteria > Pseudomonadota > Alphaproteobacteria > Sphingomonadales > Sphingomonadaceae > Novosphingobium. The sequence goes on along the minus strand of JBEEIN010000053.1, from coordinate 1,576 downwards.
GGGCCAAGGAACTGCTGTTCGTTGCCGCAATCGGGATTGGGCTGGGCTGGGGCTCGATCATGGGCAATCCCTATATCATCCTCGCCGATACGATCCCGCCCGAGCGCACCGGGGTCTATATGGGCATCTTCAACATGTTCATCTGCGTGCCGATGCTGATCTTTGCGGGTACGATGAGCTTCGCCTATGAACCATTGCTTGGCGGGGATGCGCGTAACGTGCTGCGTGTTTCCGGGATTTGCATGCTGCTGGCTGCCTTCGCGGTCTGGCGGATCAAGGAAGGGCGGGGAAGCGCAGTTGCCGCAGGCTGATGACTGGATTGTCCTTCATGGCCGCACGTCCAGCCTGGTGCTGGAAGTGCTGCCCGGCGAAGCGCCGCTGTGGCGCTATTGGGGCCCGCGCCTTGCCGAGGATGTAATCCCGCCAGCACCGCTTCGCAGCACCCGACCCACGCCAAGCTTCTCGCCCGATTTTGACCAACCGTTCAGCCTTATGCCCGGTCTGGGCCAAGGGTGGTTTGGCGAGCCGGGATTGAAGGCCCATCGGGCTGGCCGTGACTGGACCTTCCAGGCGACCGACTGCGCAGTTGAGCGTGCCGGCCAAGGTGCCACTGTCACCCTGACCGATGCAGTTGCAAAGATCGCCGTTGCCGTCAGCCTTGCGCTTGATCCCGCCAACGATGTCCTGACCATGTCGACGGCGCTGACCAATTTGGGCGACGCACCGCTCGATGTCCAGTGGCTCGCCGCTGCAGTCCTGCCACTGCCCGATCATGCGCGGACCGTCCGGTCCTTCTCGGGCCGCCACAACACCGAATTCGTTCCGGTCGAAGACGCGCTGAGCCGCAGCCAGTGGCGGAGGGAGAACCGGCGCGGTCTTACCTCGCACGATTGCGTACCGGGCGCGGTCGTGCAGGCTGACGGCTGCGCCTATGGCGCGCAGCTCGCCTGGTCGGGCAACCATTGCCAGGTCATCGACTGGCTCGATGATGGGCGCTGGCAATGGCAATTGGGTGAAGCGCTGATGCCGGGCGAGGTTACGCTTGCTCCCGGTGAGCGCCTGACCTCGCCAGACGTGCTTGCCACTTGCGCCGCCGATGCCAATGGCGTCGCGCAAAATTTCCACGCCGCGATCCGCGCACGAATGGATTGGCCCGGCGGCAAAATGCGCCCGCGCCCGGTCCACCTGAACACCTGGGAAGGCTTTTACTTCGATCACGACGAGGCCGCGCTCAAGGACCTGGCCGATGCTGCGGCGAAAGCCGGGATCGAGCGGTTCGTGCTCGACGATGGCTGGTTCCACCGCCGCAACGATGACACCAGCAGTTTAGGCGATTGGTGGCCGGACGATGTGAAATATCCGCGGGGGCTTGGTCCTTTGGCTCAGCACGTTACCGCGCTGGGCATGGAATTTGGCCTCTGGGTAGAACCGGAAATGGTAAACCCGGATAGCGACCTGTACCGCGCCCATCCCGACTGGGCGCTGCAAGTTGCCGGGCGTCCGCTGATCACGGCGCGCAACCAGCTCGTGCTCGACATGGGCCGGGCCGAGGTGCGCGACTATCTTTACGAGCGCT
>JBEEIN010000052.1:0-2964 GCA_041169825.1 Pseudomonadota bacterium | reverse complement strand
GGCGGTTCTGCAGCTTCTCGATGTCCAGCTCATAGGCGCGCAGCGCATCATCCAGCACGGCGATCTCGGCCTTGAGCTGCTCGGCCATGTCGCCCGCCTTCTTCTTTTCCATCAGCGCGGCACGAGCCAGGTCCTCGCGGTCCTTTGACAGGGCCAGCTGGGCCTTTTCCGCCCAGTCGGCCTGCAGCCGGTCAAGCTTTACCGTGTGGCGATGCATTTCCTTCTGGTCGGCGATGGTGCGGGCCGCGCTGGCGCGCACTTCAACCAGGGTTTCCTCCATCTCGAAGATGATCATCCGGATCATCTTTTCGGGATCGTCGGCCTTGTCGAGCAGATCGGTGAAATTGGCGGCAATGATATCGCGGGTGCGGCTGAAAATGCCCATCCAGGGGACTCCGATCGAAGAAGAGGAAGATGCAGTTGGGGTGGGGGAACGGCGCAGGCGCTCGACTTCACTATCGAAGCGAGAAGCGCGCTGCGTCGAGCCCGAAGCGGTCTGGGCCGGAGCTTCACGGCGGGGGGACTGGGCACCGCCGGTGGGGGGATCGGAAGCTTCCGGCCCAAGGGGAGAAAGGGGATCGTTCACTGGGTCAGGCCTGCTGCGTGGCAACCGACTGGTCGGCATTGGCGAGGGCCGGAGCACGGTCCAGCTGCTGCGCCAAGACGAACACGTTCATCGCCAGCATGGCCGCGACCGAGGCCACGATCGCCTTGTCGAGCTTGGAGCGCTGGGAGAGGGGCTTGCCGAACATTGTCGTGATCCTTCGTTGGTGGTGTGGACTGTTCAGCAAACAGCGTGCCAATTTGCGATTTGCGCAGAAATCTACGGCATTTTCGATAATTCGACGAACGACTTGCTGTGATTATTGCGTGATGTTGGGAAATTTCGCTATGTGTTGGGAATGGAGCGGGATGTTCAGTTTATTGGCCAGTCCGGGGCCTTCCTGGATGCAGTGGAGCGGACCAGCCGTGCCGCGCCGCTGCGGCGCCCGGTCCTGGTGATCGGGGAGCGTGGGACCGGCAAGGAACTGATCGCCGAGCGCCTGCACCAGTTGAGCAAACGCTGGGCTGAGCCGCTTGTAACGCTGAACTGCGCGGCGCTGCCGGAAACCCTGATCGAGGCGGAGCTGTTCGGCCATGAGGCGGGTGCCTTTACCGGTGCCGCCAAAGCACGGGCCGGGCGGTTTGAAGAAGCCGACCAGGGCACGCTGTTCCTTGATGAGCTGGCGACCCTGTCGATGGGCGCGCAGGAACGGCTCCTCCGCGCGGTCGAATATGGTGAGGTAACGCGGATCGGGGCGTCCAAGCCGATCCGGGTCGATGTCCGTATCGTTGCGGCGACCAATGAAGACCTGCCGCGGTTGGCGGAGCAGGGCAGGTTCCGTTCCGACCTGCTCGACCGCCTGAGCTTTGAGGTGATCACCCTGCCGCCCTTGCGGGTCCGCGAAGGGGACATTCGCGTCCTGGCCGAATACTTCGGTCGCCGGATGGCCAGCGAGCTGCGCTGGGAGGACTGGCCGGGCTTTTCCGAGGGGGCGATGCGCCAGCTGGAAGACTATCAATGGCCCGGCAACGTGCGCGAGCTGCGCAACGTGGTTGAGCGTGCGGTCTACCGCTGGGACGACTGGGGTAGCCCGATCGCCCATATCGTGTTCGATCCCTTCGATAGCCCTTGGAAGCCGAGGCCGATGTCCATGGTTGATAATGGCCGGGCAAGCGCTCCACAGGCGCCTGCAGCACCGCCGCCGTCTGCTCATCTCGATTCCGTTAGTGACCTCAAAGCGGCGGTCGATGCCCATGAAAGGGCGATCATCGAACAGGCGCTGGCCCGCCATCGTTATAACCAGCGCCAGACGGCCAAGGCGCTAGGCCTCAGCTATGACCAGTTGCGGCATTGCATGAAGAAGCATGGCCTGATGGAGCGCGGCGGATAGTCCTTGCATTTTGCAGGGACTCAGCCTATTCGACCGCCATCCCGACATTGTGAAGCAACGAAGGGGCTGGCGCCGCAAGGGGCCGGCGCTGAACTGCTTTGCATGGTCGGCCTGATGGAGAACCACCCTTGGCGGATATTGCGCGCCTGATTGAGATTGTTGAGCCCGAGGCCCAGGCCCTGGGCTTCGAACTCGTGCGCGTGATCGTGTTCGGCAAGAGCGAGGTGGGCGATGAAGAAGTTACGCTTCAGGTGATGGCCGAGCGCCCCGAGACCGGCCAGCTGGTGATCGAGGATTGCGCCGCCCTGTCGCACCGCATTTCCGACCGGCTCGATGCGCTGGAAGAATCGGGCGAAGTGCTGATTGAAGAGGCCTATCGCCTTGAAGTCAGCTCGCCGGGGATCGATCGTCCGCTAACCCGGGTGAAGGACTTCACAAACTGGGCCGGTCACGAGGCCCGTGTTGCCCTGGTCAATCCGGTCGAAGGCAATCGCAAGAGCCTTCAGGGTGAACTGATCGGCATCGCCAAAGATCAAAACGGGGGCGATGTCGTGACGATTGAAGACAAGAAATCGGGCCGGGTTTCCTTCCCGCGTGCCGATATCCACTCCGCCAAGCTGGTCCTGACGGACAAGCTGATTGCTGCCACCCGCCCGCTGGACACCAGCGGTGCCGATGAAATTGTCGAAGAACAGGAAGACTGAACATGGCCAGTCCGATTTCCGCCAACCGCGCCGAACTGCTGGCGATCGCCACCTCGGTCGCCAACGAGAAACTGATCGACAAGGCGATCGTGATCGAGGCGATGGAAGAGGCGATCCAGAAGAGCGCCCGCAACCGCTATGGTGCCGAAAACGACATCCGCGCCAAGCTGGATCCGCGCACCGGCGACCTGCGCCTGTGGCGCGTGGTCGAGGTGGTTGACGAGGTGGAGGACTACTTCAAGCAGGTCGACCTGAAGCAGGCCGAGAAGCTCCAGCCTGGTTCCAGCGTCGGCGATTTCATCGTCGACCCGCTGCCTCCGGTGGAC
>JBEEIN010000051.1:0-6058 GCA_041169825.1 Pseudomonadota bacterium | reverse complement strand
CGCAAGATAACAGCCGGATTGTCGGCACCATCCGCAATGCTTCGGCCGCCGATGTCGCTTTTGCCGCCGAACGCGCTGCGCAAGCCCAGCCCGGTTGGAATGCCTTGGGCGGCGCGGAACGGGCGGCGCTGCTGGACAAGGCAGCCGATGCCTTTGAAGCGCACACGCCAGAATTCCTCTCACTGTGCCAGCGCGAAGCCGGCAAGACGCTGGTCGATGCTGTGCTGGAATTGCGCGAGGCGGTCGATTTCCTGCGCTATTACGCCGCCGAAGCGCGGGCCCAGTTCGGCGAGGGCCGCCCGCTGCCCGGCCCGACTGGCGAAAGCAACCGGTTGACCCTGCATGGCCGCGGGGTATTCGTGACAATCAGCCCGTGGAACTTCCCGCTGGCGATCTTCATCGGCATGGCCTCTGCCGCGCTGGCCGCGGGGAACACGGTTCTGGCCAAACCCGCCGAGCAAACCCCGCTGATCGCGGCGCTGGCGGTGCGGCTGTGCCACGAAGCTGGGATTCCCGATGACGTGCTACAACTGATCCCCGGCGATGGCGCAGTTGGTGCGCTGCTGACGGCGCGGCCGGAAGTGGCGGGCGTGGCATTCACCGGATCGACCGAAACGGCCCGCGCGATCAACCGCGCGCTGGCCCAGCGTGATGGGCCGATCGCCACGCTGATCGCCGAGACCGGCGGCCAGAATGCGATGATCGTCGACAGTTCGGCCCTGCCCGAACAAGTAACTCGCGACGTTGTGGCCAGCGCGTTCCAGAGCGCGGGCCAGCGTTGTTCGGCGCTGCGGGTGCTGTACCTGCAAGACGATGTCTATGACGCCATGCTGGACATGATCCGCGGTGCCTTCGATGCCTTGGTGATCGGCGATCCGCAGGACCTGACCACCGATGTCGGGCCAGTGATCGATGCCGAGGCGAAGGCAGCGCTCGATCAGCACATCGCAGCGATGAAGGCGGCGGGCCGCGGCGTGTGGCAACGCGATCTGCCCAAGGCCTGTAACAAGGGCACCTTCGTTGCCCCGACCATCATCGAAATCGAATCCATCGCCGATCTCAACTGCGAAAATTTTGGCCCAATCCTCCACGTTGCGCGGTTCAAGGGCGATGAATTGGAGAGCGTGATCGCGGCAATCAACGCCACCGGCTATGGCCTGACCCTGGGCCTGCACAGCCGCATCGATGCGACGCGACGATTGGTCGAGGCCAAGGCCCGGGTCGGCAATTTCTACGTCAACCGCAACCAGATCGGCGCGGTGGTGGAAAGCCAGCCGTTTGGTGGCGAAGGGCTTTCGGGCACCGGGCCCAAAGCGGGCAGGCCGCATTACCTGGCCCGCTTTGCTACGGAACGGGTGACCTGTATCGATACGACCGCGGCCGGCGGCAACGCCAGCCTGATGGCCGGGGGCTAAACCCCCACCTTCGCTCTTGCCCATTTTAATCGCCCGGTTAACATGGCGCATAATCGGGAGAGAGCGATGGATCAGGCTACCTACGACCGGCTGCTGGCCAAGGCCCGGCGGACGATCGATCTGTTCACCTTTGACGAATTCATCCGGTTCTGGGGCGCTGATCGCCCGAACATGATGGCGCTCGACGGGGATGATCTTTCGCTCACCTACGGCGAGCTGGAAGAAGCCACGGCCCGCGTCGCTTCGGCGCTGCTCGGCATGGGCATAAAAAAGGGCGACCGGGTCGCCTGGTTCGGCAAGAACGCGACCACCTATTTCACCCTGTTCTTCGGGGCGGCCCGCGCCGGTATCGTGATGGTGCCGATTGGCTGGCGACTGGCCGAGCCCGAAGCGGCTTTCATCCTCGACAATGCAGAGGCCAAGGTTCTCTTCCTGGGTGACGGGTTTGAAGCCTGTGCCAGCACCCTTGGCAAACGGCCCGGCCTGGTCCGCTGCTTGACCGCCGCCGAAGCGCGCCAGCTGATGCAGGACGCGCCGCGCGCTGATTTCGAACCGTCGACCCGCAATGATGCCGTGCTGCAGCTTTACACCTCGGGCACGACCGGCAACCCGAAGGGCGCGGTCCTGTCCAACGCCAACCTCTTTGCCCTGCGCAAGGCGGGGATCGACAACCCCCATCCCTACACGCTGCTGGAAGAGGATGAATCGATCCTGGTCGCCATGCCCTGCGCGCACATTGGTGGCACGGGCTTGGGCGTGATGGCCTTGGCGGCCGGACAGCCCGGCGTGGTCCTGTCCGAATTCGAACCGACCCGCGTGTTCGATGCGGTGGTCAATCGCGGGGTGACGCGGTTCTTCATCGTCCCGGCCGCCTTGCAGATGTTGCTGAACCACCCGGACTGCGCCAAGACCGATTTCAGCCGCCTGCGCTATATCCTTTATGGCGCATCGCCGATCCCGCTGGAACTGCTGCGCCAATGCATTGCGATGTTCGGCGCGGAGTTCATCCAGAACTATGGCATGACCGAAACCACTGGCACGATCTGCGTGCTGCCGCCCGAGGACCACTGTGTCGAAGGTAATGAACGGATGCGTTCCGCGGGTAGGCCGCTGCCGGGCGTGGAAATGATCATCCGCGGGCCGAACGGCCAGGCCCTTCCCCCGCGCGAGATCGGCGAGATCTGCACCCGATCCAGCAACAACATGCTGCACTACTGGAAGCTGCCCGAAGCCACCGCCAGTACGATGGATGCCGATGGCTGGGTGGCCACCGGGGATGTCGGCTACATGGATGAAGACGGTTACGTCTACATGTACGACCGGGCCAAGGATATGATCATCACCGGCGGTGAAAACGTCTATCCGGCCGAGGTTGAGAGCGGCATTTACGGCCATCCTGATGTGCTGGAAGTTGCCGTGATCGGGGTGCCGGACGAAAAGTGGGGCGAGGCGGTGAAGGCCATCTGCGTTCCCAAGCCGGGCCATTCCATCGTTGCAGAGAGCGTGATCCAGTGGGCGCGCGAACGGCTGGCCGGGTTCAAGGTACCCAAGTCGGTCGACACGATTGCCGCCCTGCCCCGCAACCCCAGCGGAAAGATCCTACGCCGCGAATTGCGCGCACCCTATTGGGCGGGCTACGACCGCCAGATCAATTGAGAGGAACCCCGAAATGACCGACGCCCTGCCCGGTGCCAAGGAGCACATAACCACCGCCCTGTCGCTCTGCGCCAAGATCGACGACCTGCCGGCGGACACGCCGCTGATCGCGATCAACAAGGTTGGCGTGATTGGCGCCGGCACGATGGGCGGCGGGATCGCGATGAACTTCCTTTCAGCCGGGATCCCGGTGACGATCGTCGAACGTGAGCAGGCCGCGCTGGATCGCGGCGTGGCGGTGATGGGCAAGAATTATGAAGCCAGCGTCAAGCGCGGGCGGATCGAAGCCGCCGTTGCCGAAGCCGCGATGGCGCGGCTGACCCCGAGCTTGACCTTCGAGAGCCTGGCCGATTGCGATCTGGTGATCGAGGCAGTTTATGAATCGATGGAGGTCAAGAAGGACGTCTTCGGGCGGCTGGATGCCATCGTGAAGCCGGGTGCGATCCTCGCCAGCAACACCAGCTACCTTGACGTGAACGAGATTGCCGCTGCAACCAAGCGGCCGGAGGCGGTGCTGGGCATGCACTTCTTCTCGCCCGCCAATATCATGAAGCTGCTCGAAGTCGTGCGTGGCGCCAAGACCGGCGCGAGCGAGCTGGCCACGGTGATGCAGCTGGCGGGCAGAATCGGCAAGGTGCCGGTGGTCTCTGGCGTGTGCCACGGCTTCATCGGCAATCGCATGCTGTCCAAGCGCCAGGAACAGGCCAATGCCCTGCTGATGGAAGGCGCGGCCTATTACGATATCGACCAGGTCCTGCTCGATTTCGGCTTCCCGATGGGCCCGTTCCAGATGGGTGACCTTGCGGGCCTCGACATCGGCTGGCACCGCGATCCCACCAAGGTCACCACGATCCGCGAAGCGCTCTGCGCTGCCGGGCGCTGGGGGCAGAAGACCGGCAAGGGCTTCTACGACTACGCCGAAGACCGCACCCGCAGCCCGTCAGATGAAGTCAAGGCGATCATCGCCGATTTCGCCAGCAAGAGCGGTGTGACGCAGCGCGAGGTGAGCAAACAGGAAATCTTCGAGCGCCTGCTCTATCCGATGGTCTCTGAAGGCGCGCTGATCCTGGAGGAAGGCATTGCCCAGCGCGCGGGTGACATCGATCTGGTCTGGCTCAACGGCTATGGCTGGCCGGCCTGGACGGGCGGGATCATGTACTGGGCTGACCATGAGGGTCTGGCCAAGATCGTCGATGGCCTCAAGCGTCACAGCCTGCCCGTCGCGCCGCTGCTGGAGAAGCTGGCGGCATCGGGCGGCAAGTTCAGCGACTGACCATCATCGCGCCCGCGGGATGCACAGCTCCCGCGGGACGCCCGCAAAGTGCCCGCAGCCATAGAGCACGATCTCTGCGCCGCCGGGGTCACGCGTATAGCTGAATTGCAGTGCCGCGCGGGCCGCTGGCGGGATCGGGAAAGCCTGCGGGATTGCGGCGGGGTCGCTCCACCCCAGTACCCGGCAGGTGCCGGGCTTGTCGCAGACAGCCCGCGCGGCCGCCAGGGCATCGGCCGGAACGGCACCCGCCAACAGGATGAAGTTCGCGGCACCGCCGGTGTTGCGCATGACCACGGTGCCGCTGGCAATCTTTGGTGCATCCGGCACTGCTGTCGGCAGATGTGCGGCGCCCGGAAGGATCCCATCCGTCCCTCCCACAAGCGCAGCCGGATCCGGTTCATTGCCGCGATAGACTGATGAGAAGGCAGGCCTGGTTCCCCAATAGCCGGGCCAACGGAAGAACAGATGGGTCTCCACCCGGGCCAGTTTATCCAGTTCCGGGCTCCAATAGGGATAGACCCAATCAGTGTGATAATGCGTGGCAAGCCCAACCGGCTTGAACACGTAGCCCCCCAGCGCCTCTCCGGCACGGATGCGGGCTTGCATCCAGGCGGAATCCGAATAGCTGCGCGCCAGCGCACCATCGCAGGTGAAGGTAAATTGGCAGCCGGTCGCACGTTCGCTTCCTTCGAAGACGACACCGCAGACTGTCTTAGCAAAGGCTGGATGGCGCACCCGGTTGAGGATCACCTGGATCACGGCGCGCTGGCCGATATTGCTGGGACCTGCTTCGGCCATGGCAGCGAGGGCGAGGCACTGCGTTGCGCGCGCCCGATCTTCCGCAGAACCACGGAAGACAAACCGCGGAGCCGGGGTGACCGGCCCCTTCGCGAACGGCACCGCCGCATTGCGCGCCCGGGCGGCATCCATGTCAGACAGCGAAGGTGGCACGGCCAGCAATGGCGCGGCGCCAGGCAGACCAGGCAAGCGTGCCAGTTCAGCCGCGCGATCAACGTTACCCACCGACATGACAAGGCCCAGCACAACCGCCAGGGCGATCAACAGTGCCGTAGTGATCGGGATCAAGCCGGAAGCCGGCCGGCGGTTTGCGCTCATCACGGCGTTCCTATCGCGGCACGGGTAAACCCGACAACATAAAACCCCGCCGAAGCGGGGTTTTATGTGGTTGCGGGAGTAGGATTTGAACCTACGACCTTCAGGTTATGAGCCTGACGAGCTACCGGGCTGCTCCATCCCGCGCCAACATCACCGGACTTGCAGCAAGCAATCTCCGGCAAATCTGAAAAAGCCGCCGCTCGGTTTGCACCGGCAGCGGCTTTTCAAAACATGCGAATGGGTTTGTTCCTATGCCCGCCGGCTATAATGCCTGGCGACGCCCTACTCTTCCAACGCTTGAGCGTTAGTACCATCGGCGCAGTCAGGTTTCACGGCCGAGTTCGAGATGGGATCGGGTGGGTCACTGACGCTATGGTCACCAAGCAATAAAGCAGGCGGACATGGGTTTTAATCGATGCACTTGTATGCGTTTTAAGGGCGTTTCTGGCTGATATCGTCCTCATCGCAGACAGCAGCGCTGTCATTGATGGTGGGATTCATCAAGCATGATCAGAGTTATTAGGACCGGTTAGCTCCACACATTACTGCGCTTCCACATCCGGCCTATCAACGTGATGGTCTATCACGACTCGAAGAT
>JBEEIN010000050.1:0-5923 GCA_041169825.1 Pseudomonadota bacterium | reverse complement strand
AAGCAGGCGGCTGCTGCAGGCTGTCCTTGGGCAGGGTTACGATATCGCTGACCGAATCGACAATCAGCCCCATGGTCTTGCCGCCCAGCTGGACGACGATAATCGCATGGCGCGGCGTTGCCTCGGTCGCGGCCCAGCCCAGCCGTGCGGCCAGATCGACCACCGGCAGCACCGTGCCACGCAGATTGACCACGCCCGCCACGAAATCGGGCACCTGCGGCAGCGGTGTCGCTGGCGTCCAGGCCCGGATCTCGCGCACGGCCATGATATCAAGCCCGAACAACTGCCCCGCGACCTCGCAAGTAATCAGCTCCATCTGCATTTCTTTCTGCTCCTTGCCAGGTTCAGTGCGCCACGCGGCGAACCGCGGCGACCAGCTTGTCTGCGTCGAACGGCTTGACGATCCAGCCGGTCGCACCGGCAGCCCGGGCGCGCGCCTTCTTGTCTTCGGAACTCTCGGTCGAGAGCACCAGAATCGGGCGGTCACGGTGTCGCTCGCAGCCGCGCAGCGCTTCGATCAGTCCGAACCCGTCGAGCCGGGGCATGTTGATATCGGTGATGATCACGTCGATGTCGTTGATCGCCAGCCAGTCCAGCGCTTCCTGGCCGTCTTCGGCCTGGACCACGTTGAACCCGTTGCTGGCCAGGGCATGCTTGAGCAGGGCTCGCATGCTGACGCTATCATCGACAGTCAGGATCCGCAGGCTATCGGTCATCGCAAGTCCACTTTCATCAAAACAGTTCGACATCGCCCGATGCCGCGGGCGCGCGGGGGGCAGGACTGGCCGCGGGGGCCATCGAATTGGCCACGGTGCGACACCGCACCTGGCCGGAAGCGGGGCGCATTTCGACACGCCGCGCCGAGTTGCCACCCAGGTCCTCGCGAACCAGGGCGATCCTTTCCCGCGCCAGGAAGCCGCGGGCGAATTCGGCATTCATTGAGCCGATCCGGGCCATCCCGGCGTGCATGTTGGCGCCGCCATAAAGGTGCGCCCGCAAGCGCGGCTTTGACGCACCATTTGCCAGCATCTCGTTGATCAGCAGTTCCATCAGGTAGACGCCGTAATGCTCGTCAAACCCGGTGGCCGGGGCGCCGGGCTGGGGCTCTGCCAGCAGGAAATGGTTCATTCCGCCCAGTTCAGCCTCGGGATCGTAGAGGCAGGTCGCCACGCACGAGCCGAGCACGGTCGAAAACTCGACCCGCGGCCCGGCGCTGACGCGGGCCTGGCCCTGCATCACGGTGATCCGCGTGAGCGGTTTGGCAGGGGGATCCTGCATCAGGTTCATGTCCGCGGGTCCCCTCGTTCAAATTTTGCGCCTGTCATCACCCCATCCTCTTGCGGTAAATCGTCGGGCCCACCGGTTCGAGCAGGTTGGCCGCCGCCCCGGTGACGCGCTCGCTGTGGCCGATGTAAAGGTAGCCGCCCGGGTGCAGCTGCTCGGCGAAACGCTGCACGAGCCGCTCCTTGGTTGGCAGGTCGAAATAGATCATCACGTTGCGGCAGAAGATCACGTCGAACGGTTGCTGCATCGGCCAGTCACCCAGCAGATTAAGCTCGCGAAACCGCACGATCGACCGCGCCTGGGCCCCGACGGTGATGTCCTGCCCGCGTTCATCCAGCCAGTTGCGGCGCAGCACATCGGGCACTTCGCGGGCCTCGGCCGCGGCATAGACACCGGCCTCCGCCTTGCGCAGGACATGGGCGGCCAGATCGCTTGCCAAGATACGCAGGTCGCGCTTCAGCATCCGCCGGCCCTCAACCGGGTCCTCGCCCAGCAGGGTCACAATCAACGACCAGGTTTCCTCGCCGCTGGAACAGCCGGCCGACCAGATCCGCACCGGTTCGCCGCGTTCCAGTTTGGCAAGCAGACCGGGCCGCGTCACTTGCGCCAGGTGTTCGAAGTGGTGCGCCTCGCGATAGAAGAAAGTGTGGTTTGTGGTGAGCGCATCGATCACCCGCTTGGTTTCAACCGCGTTGCCGCCAATCAGCCTGAGGTAATCAGCAAAAGTGCCGCAGTTGCTCTGCCGGACCAGCGGCGCGATCCGCGAATAGACCAGCATCGCCTTGCCCTGGGGCAGGACAATCCCGGCCTGTTCGTGCAGCAGGCGCGAGATCGACCGGAAATCGGCGTCTGAATAGACGCCGGGGCTGACCCCGGGGATCTGCGCTTCGCTGAAGGCTTCGGCCAGGTTCATGCCGCCTCCCGCTGCCCGGTGTTGCCCAGCGCGCCGGCGACCAGCGTGTCGACATCAAGGATCAGCGCAACCTGGCCATCGCCAAGGATGGTTGCGCCGGCCACGCCTTCAACCGGACGGAAGTTTGCCTCCAGGCTCTTGATCACGAACTGCCTCTGGTCGCAGATCGTATCGACCAGCAGCGCGGCCTGACCGGCCACCTGCGTATCGACGACGATCAGCACCCCGCGCCGCGGATCGGTGCCGGCCCCGCGCCCGCCGGTGCGCTGGGCGACCGACAGCACCGGGATGAATTTGCCCCGAACGTTCAGCATCTGCCGCCCGGTGCCCATGCCCTGCACATCGGCTTCGCCAGGACGCAGGCTTTCCACCACGTGGGTCAGCGGCACGACCAGCGTCTGGTCGCCCACGGTCACGATCATCCCGTCAGAAATCGCCAGGGTCAGTGGCAGGGCCAGGGTAAAGGTGGTCCCCTTGCCGGGAACGCTTTCGATCGTGATCCGCCCGCCCAGGTCCTTCACGTTCTGCCGCACCACGTCCATCCCCACCCCGCGCCCGGAGACGCTGGTGATGGTGGCCGCGGTCGAGAAGCCGGGGGCAAAGATCAGTTGGTCGATATCCTCGGGCGAAAGCTGCGCTTCGGGCGCAACGATGCCCTTCTCGACGGCCTTGGCGAGCACCCGCGCCCGGTCGATCCCCTTGCCGTCATCGGTGATGTGGATCAGGATCCGGCCCGATCGCTGTTCGGCGGCAAGGGTCAAGGTGCCCTCGGCCGGTTTGCCGGCGGCCAGCCGTTCCTCAGCGCTTTCGATCCCGTGGTCCACGGCATTGCGGATCAGGTGGGTCAGTGGTTCACCCAGCCGTTCGATCACCGTCTTGTCGAGCTCGGTGGTCTCACCGAACACCTCTAGCTTGACGTGCTTGCCCGTCGATGACGCAAGCTCGCGCAGGATCCGCGGGACGCGGCTGAATACCGAACCGATCGGCTGGGCCCGGATCGACATCGCGCTTTCCTGGATGTCGCGGGTCAGGCCTTCAAGCAGCAACAATTCTTCACCGGCGGTCCCGTCGCCCGACAGGCGCTGCGCCAGCATGGCCTGAGCGATGACCAGTTCCCCAACCGTGTCGATCAGCCGATCAAGCTTGCCCAGATCGATCCGGATCGACTGGCCAGCTGCTGGAGCGGCCGCCGGCGCGGCCGTGACCGGGGCTGCGGGCGCAACAGGGCCGGGCGTGGCCGCGCCTTCGCCCGCATTGCCCGTGTCAGGAGTCGCGGCAGGAGCGGCAGGCGGCAGCGGCACCGCAACAGGAGCCGGCGCGACCCGCTCTTCGATCCGCAAGTCCGGGATTGCGGTCTGGGCGCCCACGGCGATTCCCCAGTCCTCGCGGACGAAATCGAACAGGTCGACAGCCTCGGCTTCGCTCACGTTGTCTGGGATCAACAGGCTGAAGCCCAACCAGCCCTGGCCGGGATCGAGCCGGTCGAGTTCGGGCAGGTGCGACAGGTCACAGGCAATGCAGCGCGCACCCATGGCCGCAAGCTCGCGCATCAGCGCCAACGGCTCGGCACCGTTGCGCATTGAACCAGCATGTGGCCGCAAATGCAGCTGCCAGTCGGCCGGCGCAGGCTCTGCCGGCCCGGTGATGTCATCCAGCAGCGAGTCGAGGTCCAGATCGAGATCAAAAGCTTCCAGCCCGGCCTCGACCGGGGCCGGTTCGGCCGGCTCATCAGCGGGGCCTTCCGCCTGCGCCGCGCCGCCGCGATTTGCGGCCTGGGCTGCCGTCAGTTCGGCCAGCAAGGCGGCATCATCGGGCGGCACCCCGCCCTCGCGCGCAGCGGTCACATGATCGCTCAGCGTATCGAGCGCCCGCAGCAGCAGGTCGGTCAGCGGCTCGTCGAGCGGAACCGTCCCCTCGCGGACGTCGGACAGCAGGGTTTCATAGGTGTGGGTATAGGCCTGCAGCGCCACGAACCCGAAGGCACCCGCCCCGCCCTTGACCGAATGGACCGCGCGAAAGACCGCGTTGACGGTATCCGAATCCTGCGTGCCATCGCGGCAGGCCGCCAGGCCCGCCTCGGCAGCGGCCAGCGATTCCTCGCATTCGAGGAAAAAGATCGCCTGGATTTCTTCTGGTGTCACGCCGGTGCCCCTTCGAACAGGTGGGCCGAAAGCCCGGTCAGCTCCGCCGCTTCCTGCAGCGCTTGCGATGGTGTGATGCGCAGCGCCTCATGGCTCTTGCGGGCACTGGCAAGCGTCTGCAGCAGGGCCAGCGAGACCTGGCGCACCGCACCGCCGTCAATCTCTGCAGCGCCGGCACCCAGCGCCTCGATCAGGTCAGGCAGCAGGGCTTCGGCGGCAGCGCGATCGCAGCGTTCGGGCAGTGTGAATTTGGTCATGACAGATCCCGGCACTGTGGAAATCAAAACTCGGCCCAGTCAGCGTCCGGCTCGGCCTGCTTGAGCGCAAGATTGCCGCTGACCTGCGGGGCGGAGGTCACGATCCGGGTCGGCGCAGGCACATGGTTTGCCGCCCGCGGGGCGGCCTGGCCCGCAACCTTGAACTGTGAAACCAGCCGCAACAGGTTGGCCGTTTCATCGGCCAGCGCCCGCGCCGCAGCGGTCGATTCCTCGACCATGGCGGCGTTCTGCTGGGTCATGCGGTCCATTTCCCCGACCGAGGAATTGACCTGTTTCAGATTGCCAGCCTGCAGCGTCGCGCCATCGGCCATGGACAGGACCAGTTCGCTGATCTCACCGACCCGGCCGACGATCTTTTCCAGCAGCGCTCCGGTTTCACCGACCAGCCCGACCCCGCCTTCGACCTGCTCCGAACTGGTCGTGATCAAGTTCTTGATATCGCGCGCCGCATCAGCCGAACGCTGGGCCAGGGCGCGCACTTCGTTGGCGACCACGGCAAAGCCCTTGCCGGCATCGCCGGCGCGGGCCGCTTCCACCCCGGCATTCAGCGCCAGCAGGTTGGTCTGGAAGGCGATGCCGTCAATCACGCCGATGATCTGCGCGATCTGCTGCGAACTCTGCTCGATCTGCGCCATCGCATCGATCGCCTTGCGCACCACGGCGCCGCCATCGCTGGCCTGGCTGTGCGCCTCGGCAATGGTCGAGCGGATTTCGATCGTGCGGTTGGCGGATTCGGCGATGCTCTGGGTCGCCTGGTTCATCGCCGCGGCGGTTTCCTCAAGGCTGGCGGCCTGGTGCTCGTTGCGCAGCGCCAGGTCATCCGACGCAGCACGGATCTCGGACGAGGCGGTGGCGATCGACTTGATCCCGTTGGATACCCCGCTGATCGTGGCATGCAGCCGTTCAAGCGCAGAATTGAAATGGATCTCGGCGCTCTGGAACTTCACCGGCAGGCCCGCCATGCGCACCGTCAGGTCACCATCGGCCAGCTTTTCAAGCGCCGTGCCAATCTGGTCCAGCATTGCCTCGCGTTCGGTGCTCTCGGCCGTGAAATAGGTCGATACGGCAATGTCCATGTCGAACAGCGCGGTCCGGACCAGCAGCGAAAGCCGGCGCGCCTCGCGGCGCTTCCAGGGCAGCAGGGCCTTCCAGCCCGAAGCGACCATGCCGTGGATCAGCCGGTCGAGTGACCGGCCCCCACCGAGTGGTCCGTGTTGTTTGTTAGTGCATAATTGCCTCCTGCGCCATGGGTGGCCGTAGGTGGAGCGAAGCGGAACCGGAGGGCAGCCATGGCGATGGCGATGTTT
>JBEEIN010000049.1:0-9112 GCA_041169825.1 Pseudomonadota bacterium | reverse complement strand
CTCTTGGCCGCAGATTTATGGCATGGCGCTATTATGTGGGGTTGGCTTTACGATGAGCTTGTTCATCGGGGACCTGGCTTTTGCCGACCCCGCGCATGAGAGCGGCGTCAAAATCGGAGTGTTGATGGGCTCGGGCGCCTCGGCGCTGGCCGGATGGCTGGTGCTTCGCTTTGCGGGTATAAAAAAAGAGGCGACCTGAGGCCGCCTCTTCTTTTTCGTGTGTGTTGCCGCAGCTTAGAGCTTGCCCGTCAGGTCCGGCACCACATTGAAGAGATCGCCAACGAGGCCGATATCCGCAACCTGGAAGATCGGGGCGTCTTCGTCCTTGTTGATCGCGATGATCGTCTTGGAGTCCTTCATGCCCGCCAGGTGCTGGATCGCGCCCGAGATGCCGACCGCGACGTAGACTTCGGGGGCGACGATCTTGCCGGTCTGGCCAACCTGGTAGTCGTTGGGGACAAAGCCCGCATCGACTGCCGCGCGGCTGGCACCGACGCCAGCGCCCAGCTTGTCGGCCAGCGGGAAGATGGTGGCCTTGAAAGTATCCGCATCCTTGAGCGCGCGGCCACCCGAAACGATGATCTTGGCGCTGGTCAGTTCCGGACGCTCGCTCTTGGCGATCTCCGAGCCGACATAGCTGCTGGTGCCAGCGGCGCCCGGGCCCGAAACGGCTTCAACCGGAGCCGAACCGCCGGTGGCAGCCGCCTTGGCAAAGGCGGTGCCGCGCACGGTGATCACCAGCTTGGCATCGCTCGATTCAACCGTGGCGATGGCGTTGCCGGCATAGATCGGACGGGTGAAGGTCTTGGGGCCTTCGACCGAGAGGATGTCCGAAATCTGCATCACGTCGAGCGGGGCGGCGACGCGCGGGGCAATGTTCTTGCCCGTGGTGGTGGCCGGGGCGAGGAACACGTCGTGATCGGCCATCAGGTCAGCGATCAGCGGCGCGACGTTTTCGGCCAGGGCATTGGCATAGGCCGCGTCATCAGCGACGTGGACCTTGGCCACGCCGGCGATCTGCGCGGCGGCGGCACCGGCAGCGGCGCAGCCCGAACCGGCGACCAGCAGGTGGACTTCACCCAACTGGGCAGCGGCGGTGACGACGGCCAAGGTAGCATCCTTGACCGAGGCGTTGTCGTGTTCGACCCAAACGAGCGTCTTGGCCATCAGGCGACTCCCATTTCCTTGAGCTTGGCGACGAGGGCGTCCACGTCTGCCACCTTGATGCCGGCGCTGCGCACCGGCGGTTCGCTGACCTTGAGGGTCTTGAGGCGCGGCGCGATGTCCACGCCGTAGTCGGCCGGGGCCTTGGTGGCGAGCGGCTTTGACTTGGCCTTCATGATGTTCGGCAGCGAGGCATAGCGCGGCTCGTTCAGGCGCAGGTCAGTGGTGACCACGGCCGGCAGGGCCAGCTTCACGGTTTCCAGACCACCGTCGACTTCGCGCTTCACGACCACGCTGTCACCTTCGACGGTCACTTCGTTGGCAAAGGTGCCCTGCGGGCGACCCATCAGCGCGCCGACCATCTGGCCGACCTGGTTCGAATCGTCGTCAATCGCCTGCTTGCCGGTGATGATCAGGCCGGGCTGTTCTTCTTCAGCCACACCCTTGATGATCTTGGCCACGGCCAGCGGCTCGACGTCCACGCCATCGTCAACCTGCACCAGCACGGCGCGGTCAGCACCCATTGCCAGCGCGGTGCGCAGCGTTTCTTGGGCCTTGGCTGGCCCGACCGAAACGGCCACGATCTCGGTAACCACGCCCTTTTCCTTGAGGCGAATGGCTTCTTCAACCGCGATCTCGTCGAACGGGTTCATGCTCATTTTAACATTGGCGAGATCAACGCCGCTGCCGTCGGACTTTACCCGCGGCTTCACGTTGTAGTCGATCACGCGCTTCACGCAGACCAGGGCCTTCATCGGTTCAAGCCTTTCGCTTTGCCATGTTGCAACGCGGCATTACTGCCGTTTACGTAAACGTCAACTCCGATCAGCGGCCTCAGGCCACTGCGCGGACTTCAGCCACGATCTTCTTCGCGGCATCGCCCAGATCATTGGCGGGGACGATCGGCAGGCCCGAATTGGCCAGGATGTCCTTGCCCTGCTGAACATTGGTGCCTTCAAGGCGGACCACCAGCGGAACCGCGAGGTTCACTTCCTTGGCCGCGGCAACGATGCCTTCGGCGATGATGTCGCACTTCATGATCCCGCCAAAGATGTTGACGAGGATGCCCTTCACAGCCGGATCCTTGAGGATGATCTTGAACGCCGCGGTGACCTTTTCCTTCGAGGCGCCACCGCCCACGTCGAGGAAGTTGGCCGGAAATTCGCCGTTCAGCTTGATGATGTCCATCGTCGCCATGGCCAGGCCCGCGCCGTTGACCATGCAGCCGATGTTGCCGTCGAGCTTGATGTAGGCGAGGTCATATTCGCTGGCTTCGAGTTCGGCCGGGTCTTCCTCGGTCGTGTCGCGGAGTTCCATCAGGTCCTTGTGACGGAACATGGCGTTGCCATCGAAGCCGACCTTGGCATCGAGCACGTAGAGCTTGTCACCCTCGGCAGTCGGGCAGACGGCCAGCGGGTTGATTTCGATCTGCTCGGCATCGGTGCCCAGGAACGCGGCATAGAGGCCGGCGAGGATCTGGGCAGCCTGCTTCGCAAGGTCACCGGTCAGGCCCAGCGCCTTGGCGACAGCGCGGCCGTGGTGCGGCATCAGGCCGGTGGCCGGGTCGATCGTGACGGTGTGGATCTTTTCCGGCGTGTCATGGGCGACGGTTTCAATGTCCATGCCGCCCTCGGTCGAGGCAACCACGGCGATCCGGCTGGTGGCGCGATCGACCAGCAGCGCGAGGTAGAATTCCTTGCCGATGTCGACCCCGTCAGTGATGTAGAGGCGGTTGACCTGCTTGCCGGCTTCGCCGGTCTGCACGGTGACCAGCGTATTGCCGAGCATCTCCTTGGCGTGGGCTTCCACTTCCTCAAGGCTCTTGGCCAGGCGCACGCCACCCTTGGCATCAGGGCCAAGTTCCTTGAACTTGCCCTTGCCGCGCCCGCCGGCGTGGATCTGGGCCTTCACGACATATAGCGGCCCGGGCAGCTGCTTGGCGGCGGCAACCGCTTCTTCAACCGACATCGCGGGGATGCCCTTGGGAACGGCAACGCCGAACTTTGCGAGCAGTTCCTTGGCCTGGTATTCGTGAATATTCATCTGGAATTTCCTGCGCTGGGGAATGGCCGTGTGGCGACCGGAAAGTGTCATGGCCCTAAGCACAGTGCAGGCGGCTTGAAAAGGCCCTTAATCGCCCGGTTAAATGCGGATTCAGCGAAGCTCCGGGTTGCCAAGTGACGCTGGTCCCCACAAATCGGGAGCTGTGATCGATCGCGCCCGCCTTGAAGAGATTGTCCGAGAAGCCGGGCGGATTGCGCTCGGCCGCTGGCCTGGCCACGGCCACGCCCTGGAAAGCTGGGAAAAGGATCCCGGCAGTCCGGTCAGCGAAGCCGATCTGGCGGTCGACGTGTTCCTCAAGCGTGAACTGGCTTTATTGCTGCCCGCAGCGGGGTGGCTGTCGGAAGAAACCATCGACGCGCCCGAACGCCTGGAAGGCGGCCTGCTGTGGCTGGTCGATCCGATCGATGGCACCCGTGACTTTATTCGCGGGCGGCCCGGCTGGGCGGTCTCGGTGGCCCTAGTCAGCGCTGGTCGCCCCTTGCTGGGCCTGCTCTGCGCACCCGCGCGGGACGAATTGTGGTCAGCCGAGGCGGGGCAAGGCAGTTGGCGCAACGGCGTAAGGCTTGCGGCCAGCCGCCGTGCCGAATTTACCGGCGCGCGGGTACCCGCCGACACCCTGCCTAAAAGCGATCTCGATCTTGTGCCGGTCGAGCGCCCCAATTCAATCGCCCTGCGAATCGCCATGGTCGCCGCGGACGAGGCCGACCTCGTCGCGACGCTGCGTTGGGGCTACGAATGGGATATTGGCGCCGCCGCGCTGATTGCGCGCGAGGCTGGGGCGGCAGTCAGCGATGCTTTCGGTCAACCGCTCAACTATAACAAGCGGGACCCGCGCGATTTCGGCGTTCTGGTTTCCGCCCCCGATATCCACGCCGCCGCGGTCGAGCGCCTGGCCGATCGGGCCAAGGCGCTCGCCGGATAGCCGGGTCCTAGCGGCCCGAGCGGGCAGCCTGGACGTCTTCCTGGGTGACCGGCACGATCTTGATTTCGACCCGGCGGTTTTTCATCCGCCCGGCCTCGCTGGTATTATCGGCCACCGGCATGGTCTCGCCAAAGCCCTGGCTGCGGATGCGCGCCGCGGGCACCCCGCGCGACTGCAGGTAACCCGCCACGGTCCGCGCGCGGTTTTCAGACAGGGTCTGGTTATAGGCATCCGATCCGGTTGAGTCGGTGTGCCCGTAAACGTCGATCAGGCTGTTGGGATATTTGATCAGGCTGTCTGCCACCTGGTCCAGCGTGGTGCGGAAGCTGGGCTTGAGCGAATAGCTCGCCACATCGAAAGTCACGCCATCGGGCAGATTGACCAGAATGGCCGCGCCGTTGTCGGTCTCGGTCACGTCAACGCCCGAACCGGCGGTTTGCTCTTTCAGCTCCTTGATCTGCTTGTCCATGGTGTAGCCGACCGCCGCGCCGGCAATGCCACCGATGCCGGCGCCAATGATCCGGCCGGTCTTGCCGCCGATCAGGCCGCCCAGCAGGATTCCGGCAACAGTCCCACCAACCCCGCCAATCGCGGTGCGCGAGATCTTCTTTTCCCCGGTATTGGGATCGGTGACGCAGCCCGAAACGGTGACGAGCGAAAATGCGGCGAAGGTCGAAATCAGCAGACGGGACTTCTTCATGGCTCTATCCCCTTGGTAGGCGCGGTCAGGTGCAGACCCTGACCGGTACAACCTGAATGGGAGGTGGCTGGTTGCATTGTCAATGATTTGAGGCTTGCCTCTTCGCGGCTTGGCAGATTCCTGCTAGCGGTGATCCGGTGACACCCTTTCCCCTGACCGACGTTGCAATCATTGCGGGCCTGATCCTGCTCAATGGCCTGTTCTCGATGTCCGAGCTGGCGATCGTCTCGGCGCGCCCGGCCCGGCTCAGGGTCCAGGCTGAGCGCGGCCACCACGGCGCCAAGACTGCGCTGGCTTTGGCCACGGATCCGGGCAAGTTTCTGTCAACCGTGCAGATCGGCATTACCCTGGTTGGTATCATCGCGGGTGCCTATTCGGGGGCGAGCCTTGGCGGGCCCACCGGGGAGCGATTGGCGCTGCTTGGCGTACCGGCGGACTATGCCGATGTCGCGGGCTTTACCCTGGTCATCGTCCTCACCACCTATTTCAGCCTGGTCGTGGGTGAACTGGTGCCCAAGCAGGTGGCGCTGCGGGCGGCGGAACCGATTGCCATGGTCGCGGCGGTGCCAATGGCCGTGGTGGCGCGCGTTACTGCGCCGTTCGTCTGGCTGCTTGACCGGTCGTCCTCGCTGCTGTTGCGGCTGATGGGCGTAAGCCATGGCAGCGAAGGCGGGGTAACGGCCGAAGAGCTGCACATGATCTTCGCCGAAGCGACCCGGTCCGGCGCGATCGAGGAGGACGAGCGCCAGATCATGACGGGGATCATGAAGCTGGCGGACCGCCCGGTGCGTGAACTGATGACCCCGCGGACCGAACTCGATACGATCGAGCGCCGGGCGAGCGAAGCCGAGATTAGGGCCGCGATCAAGGACAGCCCGCATTCCTTGCTGCCAGTGGCCGATGGCTCTCCTGACAATATCGTCGGCGTGGTCAAGGTCCGCGATATCCAGGCGCTGCTGCTTGCCGGCAAGCGGGTCCAGATCGCGCGCGTCATGCGCAAGGCCGAGATTATTCCCGACCAGCTTGACGCCATGGATGCGCTGCGGATCCTGCAACAATCTGGCGTATCGATGGCACTGGTCCACGATGAGTACGGCCATCTTGAGGGCGTGGTGACGCCGGCTGACCTGCTGACGGCCATCGTTGGCAACTTTGCCAGCCATGTTGACGAGGGTGATGCGCCGCTGGTGGTTGAACGCGAGGATGGCTCCCTGCTGGTGGCCGGCGCGCTGCCAGCCGATGCCCTGGCCGAACGGCTGGGGATCGACCTGCCCGACGATCGCGATTTTGCCACTGCCGCCGGGTTCGCGCTGTGGGTGATGAAGAAGCTGCCCCACGAAGGCGAACACTTCCACGAACAGGGCTGGCGCTTTGAAGTGGTCGATATGGACGGGCGCAAGATCGACAAGCTGCTGGTCAGCGAAGCGGGACACTGACCGCAAAAAGAAAAAGGCCCGTCCCAGCGGACGAGCCCTTCCTTAACCCCTTTGGTCGCTGGCGGTCAGCCGCCAACAGCAGCCTGGGCCTCGCGCCCGTCGCCTTGCGGGGCGGCGATGATGTCGCGGGTCACGTCACCCTTGGCGACGGTGTTGGTCTTGGGGTCACCCACGGTCGAGCGGATCGCGGCGGCGGCGGTTCCGGCGCGGTTCCCGGCGGCGCGTTCAACTTCGCTGCGCGGGGCGGGCGGGCCGAACAGGGCATCCTGCGCCTGCTGTGCGGCGCTGCGATCAGACGGACGCGGCGCCCCGGCGGCAGGCGGGGTAAGGGCGAAATCCGGCGGGATGACCAGCGGAGCCTGCCGCTGCACGGCAAATTCATCGGGCCGGTCGCGATTGAACAGGCCGGTGCTGCCGCAGCCCGAAAGGAGCGTGGCAGAGCCGATCGCGGCGATCGCCAGGAACTTGCGCATTATCTCAAATCTCCGTTTCAGGCCGCTCAGGCCGCTTCGCCTGCTTGTGCCTTCGCCTCGGGCTTTTCGCGCGAAAGGAAGGAACGGGCAAGGATAATCAGGACACCGATCGTGATCGCCGCATCGGCCAGGTTGAAGACCAGGAAAGGCCGGAAGTCACCAATGTGGAAATCGGCATAGTCGACCACGAAGCCATGCATGATCCGGTCATCGATGTTCCCGGCGGCTCCCCCCAGCACCAGCGACAGGCCCAGGATATCGGCCATCAGCTTCTCGCGCATGATCCAGACAAAAACCACCAGGGCGATCAGCGCGGTCAGTGCGACGAGGCCCCAACGCATTTCCATCGATTGCGCGGTCAGCATGCCCAGCGACACGCCATAGTTTTCAACCCAGGTCAGGTCGAAGAACGGCAGCAGATCGATCTTGCCCTTTTCGGGCAGGTTCAGAGTCCAGGTGACATAGCCTTTGATCCACTGGTCAAGGGCATAGATCGCGCCAGCCAGGACCAGGCCAATCAGGCGGTTGCGGGTGAAGGGATTGGTCATGCGCCCACCACGCTCTCGCAGCGGCCACAAAGGTCACCATCCTCCGCCACTTCCGGCAGGTGGCGCCAGCAGCGGCCGCACTTGTGGTCAGAGGTTCGGACAACAGACACGCCATCGTCTTGCCCGCGTTTGACTTTCGCGGTGATGAACAGCTCGGCCAGATCGGCCTCCGGCGCACTGGCTGGCACCGTAACCTCGGCCTCCAAACCGGAGCCCAGCACCTTCTCGCGGCGCAGCGGTTCGATCGCTTCGAGCACCTGGCCTCGCAGCGCGCGCAGGGCGGTAAAGCGCTCGGCCAAGGCATCGTCGAGCCAGGCTTCTGGCAGGTCGTGCAGTTCCTGCAGGTGGACGCTGCCGCGATCGGGGAAGCGGGTGGTCCAGACTTCCTCGGCGGTGAAGACCAGCACCGGCGCGGCATAGCGGACCAGCGCCTGGAACAGCACGTCGAGGACGGTGCGATAGGCGCGGCGCTCGATTCCTGCCGGAGCATCGCAATAGAGCCGGTCCTTGCGGATATCGAAGAAGAAGGCCGAAAGGTCCTCGTTGCAGAAATCCGTCAGCGCGCGGGTATATTCGTTGAAGTCAAAATCCGCGATTGCCTGGCGCAGCGTGGTGTCCAGCAGCTTGAGCTGGCCGAGCATGTAGCGCTCCAACTCGGGCATCTGCGCCACGTCCACGGCTTCAGCCGCATGGTCATAACCATCCAGCGCGCCGAGCAGATAGCGGAAGGTGTTGCGCAGCTTGCGGTATTGATCGGCCACGCCCTTGAGGATCTCGTCGCCGATGCGGTGATCCTCGGTGAAATCGACCGACAACGCCCACAACCGGATGATGTCCGCGCCATAGGTTTCCATGACCTTCAGCGGATCGACCGTGTTGCCGACCGACTTGGACATCTTCAGACCCTTGGCATCCATGGTGAAGCCATGGGTCAGCACCGCGTCATAAGGGGCGCGGCCGCGGGTGGCGCAGGACTGCAGCAGGCTCGACTGGAACCAACCGCGATGCTGGTCGCTGCCTTCCAGGTAGAGATCGGCCGGCCAGCGCAGTTCCGGCCAGCGACCCGATTCAAGCGTGAAGACATGGGTGCAACCCGAATCGAACCAGACGTCGAGAATGTCGGTAACCTGCTCGTAGTCTTCGGCCTTGTAGTCCGCACCCAGGTATTCCTGTGCGCGAGCGGCAGACCAGGCATCGACACCGCCCTCCTTCACCGCCGCGACGATGCGGGCGTTGACGGCGGGGTCGACCAGGTACTGGCCTGACTGGCGGTGGACGAACAGCGTGATCGGCACGCCCCAGGCGCGCTGGCGGCTGAGCACCCAGTCGGGGCGGCCTTCGACCATCGAACCGATCCGGTTGCGGCCCTTTTCGGGGACGAAGCGGACGCGTTCGATTTCGGACATGGCGGTTTCACGCAGGGTCCCGTCCTCACGCGCCTGGTCCATCGGCACGAACCACTGCGGGGTGCAGCGGAAGATCACCTTGGCCTTGGACCGCCACGAGTGCGGGTAGGAGTGCTTGTAGTCGGCGCTCGCCGCCAGCAGGCAACCGGTTTCGCGCAGGTCCGCACAGATCGGGCCGTCGGGTGCGTTGAACTTGGGATTGATGACGCTGCCCTGGCCGCCCAGCCAGCCCCAGTCGGCGCGATACTTGCCATCGCCCTCGACCGCGAAGACTGGCTCGATCCCGGCCGATTTGCACAGCAGGAAGTCATCCTCGCCGTGGTCGGGTGCCATGTGGACCAGGCCCGTGCCGCTGTCGGTGGTGACGAAATCACCTCCCAGGAACGGACGCGGCTTCGC
>JBEEIN010000048.1:0-5222 GCA_041169825.1 Pseudomonadota bacterium | reverse complement strand
CAATCGGCCAGCAGCGGCAGGCCCAGCTGGCTGAGCCGGCCCGACAGCGGCAGGCCATCGGCATAGGCCGTGGTCTGCCCGCGGGCGAGGCCCAGGCCAAACAGCAGCCCGCCCTCCACCTGCTGGCGGGCAAGATCCAGGTTCACCACCCGGCCGATATCAAGCACGGCGGTCAGCCTGTCGACGCGGATGCCGCGCTCATCCTTGCGAGCAGAGGCAACCAGCGCGATCCTTCCCTCACGGTCGTTCAAAGTCATCCGGTGGCAAGCCAGCCCCTGCCCCGCGCCGCCGCGGCCGCCGCTCCATTCGGCCAGGGTTGCCGCGCGTTGCAGGCAATTGGCCAGGCGGATGTCCTGCCCCAGCATGGCCATGCGATAGGACAGCCCCTCGCGCCCGGAGCGTGCCGCCAGTTCATCGACAAAGGTCTCGATCAGGAAGCACCCCAGCGCCGCCGCGTTGCCGCGCAGTCGCCCGGTCGACAGCGGGATCGCCACGGGCACGTGTTCCACCAGCAGGTGCGGGATCGTATAGGACGGAACGCAGCCCGCCAGCGTCAGCGGATCGGCGCGGCCCTGCGCGGCGCGGGCTGACAGCGGATCGGCGCCCTTGAACAGGCGGGCACCGAATTCGGCTGTGGTGGCGGGCATCGCGACCCGCACCTTGAGCGCGGCAAGCGAACCATCGGGCGCGGTCTTGGCGGCAAGAACAGCCTGGGCCGGGGCGCGCGGCAGATCGCGCACGGCTTCCTGCCAGCGCGACCAGGTCAGCTGCACCGGCTTGCCGACTTCGCGGGCGATCAGCGCGGCCTCGACCGCGTGGGGTGTATCAAGCCGCGCATCGAAGCTGCCCCCTGCGCCGACGGGATAGAGCAGCACAGTCTCCAGCGGGCGATCGAGTGCCTCCGCCACGGCCTTGCGCGTCGCCTGCGGGGCCTGGCTGGCGACCCACAGCTCGACCCGGTCATCGCTGACGCGGGCCGTGGCGCTGGCCGTTTCGAGCGGGGCATGAAGCGCGGGGGCAAAGCGATAGAGCCGGGCAAGATCGAATGGAGCGTGCAACACATCGGCATCGCCAGCTTCGGCGATTGCGCTACCATTGCCGCTGTGCAGGGCCTCGGCCAGCAGCCGCTCGATCACCGCGCTCTCCGGTTTTTGCTGCGCAGCAAAATTCGGCGCGATCAAGGTCAAAGTCCGCTCCGCCGACCACCAATCGCGCGCCACGGCGGCCAACCAATCCGGCCCTTCGACGAAGCGGAGCATGCCCTTTACGGGTGCAGCATTTTTTGCAGCATAGGAACCGAGTTTCGCATCACCCTGGGGCGCATGGCGGATCGCCGCAAAGACCATATCGGGCAGGCGGACATCGCCCGCAAAGGCAAAGCTGCCATCGACCTTGGCGGGCAGGTCCAGCCGCGGAAAGGCTGGCCTTGTGCCTTCCGGATGGTCAACCGCCCGCTCGGCTGCGGGGGCAGGTCGCAGGACCGGCGGGTTGGGCGGATCAAAGGCAATCGCCTCATCTACCAGGTCGGCAAAGCGGACCCGCTGCTGACCATGGGTGATGAACCCGACCGTGGCCTCACATTCTTCCCATGCCACATCCCACCGCTTCGCCGCGGCCATTGCCAGCATGGCCCGCGCAGCGGCCGCCGCCGTCCGTGCTGCGACCTCATGCGCGGCAAGGCTGGTGCCGTCAGCCGTGACCACAAAAGCCTCGCGCTCGCCAAACCGCTTGGCAAGGACGCTGTCCTCGCCTTCGGCCAGTTCGGGCAGCAGCGGCATCCACAGGCTGCGCCATTCCGCCGCCAGTGGCGCATTGCCATAGGCCCCGCTGACCGGCGCGGGCTCAACGGCAACCTGCCGCCAATCCGCCCCCAGCTCGGTCGCCACGATCTGCGGCAAGAGCGTGGTGATCCCCTGCCCCATCTCAAGATCAGGCACGGCGACGGTCACAACCCCATCGCGCCCGATCTTCAGCCAGGCGTTGAAAACGTGTTCGCCTTCATTCGCGGCAAGCGGCGGATCGAAGCGGCGCGGGGTCAGCGCCCAGGCGACCAGCAGGCCCCCGGCCGCCCCGGCTCCAATCAAGAGGCCGCGCCGCGAAAGGTGCATCAGGTGTTGTCCAACCAGGTCGCCACGCGCCGCGCCAGGGCCAGGAAGGCTTCGGCCTGCGGACCATCCCCGGCTGCGGGCGGAACGCCGGCATCACTGGCCTGGCGGATCGACAGGTCAAGCGGAATGCGCCCCAGAAAAGCATGGCCCAGCCGCGCAGCTTCGGCCTCGGCCCCGCCCTTGCCAAAGGGATCGGATGCCTCGCCGCAATGGGGGCAGACATAACCGGCCATGTTCTCAACCAGTCCGATCACCGGCACTTGGCCCACGTCGAACAGCTGCATCGCTCGGGTCGCGTCGATCAGGGCCAGATCCTGCGGGGTCGAGACGATCACCGCCCCGGCGGGCTTGTGCCGCTGGAGCATAGTCAGCTGGACGTCACCCGTGCCAGGCGGCAGATCAACCACCAGGATTTCGGTCGCGCCCCAATCGGCATCGACCAGCTGGCCCAAGGCATTGCCGGCCATCGGCCCACGCCAGGCAATCGCCTTGCCCGGCTCGATCAGGTTGCCCATCGAAAGTACGCCAACGCCAAATTCGCTAGGTACCGGCAGCAACTGCTTCTCGCGCGCATCGGGGCGCTTGCCCTCGGTCCCCAACAGGCGCGGCTGCGAAGGACCATAGATATCGGCATCGACCAGCCCGACCTTGCGGCCAAGCCGCGCCAGCGCCACGGCCAGATTGGCCGAAACGGTCGACTTGCCGACCCCGCCCTTGCCGGAACCGACGGCGATGATCCGCCGCTTCGGCTTGTCTGCCATCATCGCCACGCGGACTTCGCTAACGCCCGGCGCAGCGGCTAGCGCTTCCTTCACCGCCGCTTCCAGCCGGTCGCGTTCAATCCCGTCGAACCCGCTGGCGTCAAGGATCACTGTGACCGCCCCATCGGCCAGCCGCAACGACTGCAGCCGGGCCTGGGCAAGCGGTGGCAAAAGGGACTTCAGGGCATCAGTATCGCTCAATGGAGGGCTCCGTTTGCTGTGGTCTGCCCCCTAGCAAGGAAAAAGCGCAGCGAGACCCTGTTTTTTGGTCCAGCACTACCTATAACGAAGTGCATGAGTGCAAATGGCAGTTTCAGGCCGGGTCAGTGGCTGGCCATGGCCGGGCGAAAGAGCCCTTGGGGCAATGGTAACGATGCTGGCGGGAGCGGCGGGGGCGAACCGCCTGCGCCCCCATCAGGTGATGGCGCGCCGGCTGGCGACCCACCCCAGCAATCCGGGCCGCGCAACCCGTGGCTTAAGCCGGACGACTATTCCGGTGAGCGCCGGTCGCCCAATATTGAGGACATCTTCCGCGCCCGGCGCAAGGGCCCCGGCGGCGGCGGCGGTCGGGGCGGCTTCCCCTCGCTGCCCCCGCGGGCCGATGGCAAGAGCTGGTGGCCGATCATCCTGGGCGGCGTGGCAGCGCTTTGGCTGCTCAGCAGCTCAACCCACCAGCTCAGCCCCAAAGAGCAGGGCATCGTCACCACCTTTGGCAAGTACAGTCACACGATCGGCTCGGGCGTGAACTTCACCGCCCCCTGGCCGTTCCAGAAGGTTGAAACCCGCGATGTCACCTCGGTCACCAACGACGTGATTCCCGAGGGTGAGGGTGAAAACCTGGTGCTGACCAGCGACCAGAACCTGATCGACCTGTCCTATCAGGTGCGCTGGAACATCAAGAACCTGGAACAGTTCACCTTCGCCTCAACCGATCCGCAAAGCACTGTGCGCGACGTCGCCGAAGCCGCGATGCGCCTGTCGGTGGCCGAAGTGCCGCTGAAGGCGGTGTGGGATGGCACCGGGCGCGGCCAGCTTGAAGCGAACACCCGCCGCCGGATGCAGCAGATCCTTGATGCCTATCGGGCCGGGGTCAACGTGATTGGCGTCGATATCAAGAAGGCCGACCCGCCGGAAAAGGTTGCCGACGCCTTCCAGAAGGTCAACGTGGCCCAGCAGCTGGCCGAGCGGGACAAGAACAATGCCCAGGCCTGGGCCCAGCAGACCCTGGCCCGCGCCGAAGGTGAGGCAGCGGCCTTTGACAAGGTCTATGCCGAATACAGACTGGCCCCCGAAGTGACCAAGCGGCGGATGTATTACGAAACCATGGAACGCGTGCTCTCTTCGAACGACAAGGTCGTGGTCGAGGCGAATGGCGTCACCCCGTACCTGCCGCTGCCTGAACTGCGCAAGCGGGCGCAGGACGGTGCTGCCAATGCGGGAGGCCAGTGATGCTGACCAATCTGTGGCAAACCAACAAGAGCCTGGTGCTGGCGCTGATCGCGGCCGGTTTTGTGGCGCTATCCTCGATCGTGATCGTGCCTGAAACCCAGCAGGTCGTGGTCGTGCGGCTGGGCGAGCCGGTCCGCAAGATCAACGCCTTCAAGCCGCAGCAGGATTTCGGCCAGACCGGCGCAGGGATCAGCTGGCGCATTCCCTTTGTCGAACAGCTGGTCTGGATCGACAAGCGGTTGCTCTCGTTCCCGATGGAACGCCAGACCGTGCTTTCAACCGACCAGCTGCGGCTGGAAGTCACGGCCTATGCCCGCTTCCGGATCATCGACCCGGTCAAGATGGTCAAGACCGCCGGGACCACCGACCGCGTCGTCAGCCAGCTGCAGCCGATCATGACTTCGGTCCTGCGCCAGGAATTGGGCAAGCGCACCTTCCAGTCGCTGCTCAATGCCGAGCGCGGTGCCGCGATGACCCAGATCAAGGAGAACCTGGACAGGCAGGCCCGCGAATACGGCGCCCAGGTGATCGACGTGCGGATCCAGCGCGCAGACCTGCCCGCCGGGGCGCTTGAATCCGCCTTTGCCCGGATGCAGGCCGCGCGCGAGCAAGAGGCCACCACGATCCAGGCCCAGGGTCAGAAGCAGGCCCAGCTGATCACCTCAGAAGCCGAGGCCCAGGCAACCCAGATCTATGCTGCAGCCTTTGGCAAGGACCCGGCCTTCTATGACTTTTACCGCGCGATGAAGAGCTATGATGCCACCTTTGCCAACCAGGCGAACAGGGGCACCAGCACGATCATCCTGTCGCCCAACAACGAGTACCTGCGGCAGTTCAAAGGCCGCTGATTGACCTTGGTCGATTCATTCAATCCCGGTTCAGGCTGGGAAGGCTGAATCCGGAC
>JBEEIN010000047.1:0-3030 GCA_041169825.1 Pseudomonadota bacterium | reverse complement strand
AGGGGGTCGAATATGTCTTCGGTTATCCCGGGGGCGCAGTTCTGCCGATTTACGACGCCTTGTTTGCTGATCCCCGAATCCGCCACATCCTGGTCCGGCATGAAGCCGGCGCGGCCCATGCGGCCGAAGGCTATGCCCGCTCCACCGGCAAGCCCGGCGTGGTGCTGGTTACCTCTGGCCCCGGCGCAACCAATGCCGTGACTGGCATTGCCGATGCCTTCATGGATTCAATTCCGATGATCGTGATCACCGGTCAGGTCGCAACCGGTCTGATTGGCTCGGACGCGTTCCAGGAAGCGGACACGGTTGGCATCACCCGCCACTGCACCAAACATAACTATCTGGTGAAGGACCCGTCGGACCTCGCCGCAACGATTGACGAGGCGTTCCAGATTGCCACGCAGGGCCGCCCCGGCCCGGTCGTGATCGATATCCCCAAGGACGTGCAGGTTGCCGTTGCCAATTACAGCGACGGCGCGCCGCAGCGGGTCAACCGCTATACGCCGACCCTGCGCGGAACCGATAAGGACATTGCCCGGGCAATCGAACTGCTGGCCAATGCCCGCGCGCCGATTTTCTATACCGGCGGCGGGGTGATCAATTCCGGCCCGCGGGCAACCGAACTGCTGCGCGAGTTGCAGGCGAAGACTGGCGCGCCGGTTACCTCCACGCTGATGGGCCTGGGCGCCTTCCCGGCTGACCATGCCGATTGGCTGGGCATGCTGGGCATGCACGGCACCTATGAAGCCAACATGGCGATGAACAAGGCCGACCTGATGGTCTGCATCGGCGCGCGGTTCGATGACCGGGTGACGGGCCGACTGGATGCCTTTGCCCCCAATTCGACCAAGATCCACATCGACATCGACCGGGCTTCGTTCAACAAGACCGTCGCGGTTGACCTGCCGATCCTAGGCGATTGCGCCCTCGTGCTGGAGCAGCTGCTGGCCGCCTGGGGCGATCGCAAGGCGCAGGACCTGACCGAGTGGAAGGCCCGCATCGACGGATGGCGCGCGCGCCAGAGCCTGGCCTATCCCGCCAACAAGCAGGCAATCATGCCGCAATTGGCGATCGAGCGGCTCTATGAGCTGACCAAGCACCGTGATCCGGTGATCGCCACCGAAGTGGGCCAGCACCAGATGTGGGCAGCCCAGTACTTCCCCTTCTTCGCGCCGAACAAGTGGCTCACCTCGGGCGGGCTTGGCACGATGGGCTATGGCCTGCCCGCCGCGATTGGCGCGCAGCTGGGCAATCCGGAAAGCCTGGTGATCGACGTAGCCGGCGATGCCTCGATCCAGATGAACATTCAGGAACTGGGCACGGCGACGCAATATCGCTTGCCGGTCAAGGTCTTCGTGCTCAACAACGAATGGATGGGCATGGTCCGCCAGTGGCAGGAACTGACCTATGAAAGCCGCTATTCGGAAAGCTATTCCGATAGCCTGCCCGATTTCGTGAAGCTGGCCGAGGCCTATGGCTGGAAGGGCATCCGCATCGAGAATGAGAGCCAGCTTGATGCGGGCATCCAGGCGATGATTGATCATCCAGGCCCAGTCATCGTTGATTGCCTGGTGGCCAAGGAAGCCAATTGTTTCCCGATGATCCCCAGCGGGGCGGCACACACCGACATGATCCTCTATGGCGACAATGTTGCCGGGACCATGGACGATGAAGCCAAGGCACTGGTGTAAGGGGCAGGCCATGATGAAGATCAAGCACCAGGCGGCCGAGCGCCACGTTCTGACCATTACCGTCGATAACGAGGCCGGAATTCTGGCCAAGATCGCCGGCCTGTTCACCGCGCGCGGATATAACATCGATAGCCTGACCGTGGCGGACATCACCGAAAACCACGCGGTCAGCCGGATCACCATCGTCACCCACGGGCCACCGGCGGTGATCGACCAGATCCACGCGCAGCTGGAACGGCTGGTACCGGTCCACAAGGTGATCGACCTGACCGAGGCGGGCGATCACGTTGAGCGCGAGCTGGCGCTGGTCAAGGTCAAGGGCACGGGCGACGCACGGGTTGAGGCGCTGCGTCTGGCCGAAGTGTTCCGCGCCAAGGTGATCGACACCACCACCAGCAGCTTTGTTTTCGAACTGACCGGCGATCCCGGCAAGATCGACCGCTTCGTTGCGCTGATGCGCGAGCTGGGGCTGGTCGAAGTTGGCCGGACCGGCGTGGTCGGGATGATGCGCGGGGCCGAAGCGGCTTAAGGTTTCACGCCCACCTTTCTCTTGCACCGTCACCCTGAACTTGTTTCAGGGCCCATGGTGCCGCAAGGGCGAAGGTGGGATTTGTTGCATGATGGATGCTGAAACGAGTTCAGCATGACGATTGAGTAGGATACGGGGAATGAAGGTTTACTACGACGCCGATTGCGACCTGAACCTGGTTACGGGCAAGAAGATCGCCGTGCTGGGCTATGGCTCGCAGGGCCACGCCCATGCGCAGAACCTGCGCGACAGCGGGATCAAGGACGTAGCGATCGCGCTGCGTCCCGGTTCGGCCAGCGCGCGCAAGGCTGAAGCCGCCGGGTTCAAGGTGCTGTCGAACGCCGAAGCCGCCAAGTGGGCCGATATCCTGATGATCCTGGCCCCGGACGAGCACCAGGCCGCGATCTGGGAAAACGACCTGAAGGGTAACATGAAGCCCGGCTCGGCCCTCGCCTTTGCCCACGGCCTCAACATCCACTTCGGCCTGATCGAAGCCCCGGCCGATATCGACGTGATCATGATCGCACCCAAGGGCCCCGGCCACACCGTGCGCGGCGAATACCTGAAGGGTGGCGGCGTCCCGTGCCTGGTGGCCGTCCACCAGGACGCGACCGGCAATGCGCTGGACGTTGCCCTCGCCTATGCCTCAGGCGTTGGCGGTGGCCGTTCGGGCATCATCGAAACCAATTTCAAGGAAGAATGCGAAACCGACCTGTTCGGTGAGCAGGCCGTGCTCTGCGGCGGGATCACCCACCTGATCCAGGCCGGGTTCGAAACGCTGGTTGAAGCCGGTTACGCCCCGGAAATGGC
>JBEEIN010000046.1:0-7912 GCA_041169825.1 Pseudomonadota bacterium | reverse complement strand
CCGGTCATCGCCAAGGCGGGGGACCTGGCCGCGCTGCTGACCAACCTGGAAGAGGGCGATGTCCTGTTCATTGACGAGATCCACCGCCTCAACCCGCAGGTTGAGGAAGTGCTCTATCCGGCAATGGAAGACCGCGCGCTCGACCTGATCATCGGCGAAGGGCCCTCGGCCCGTTCGGTGCGGATCGATCTGCCGCCGTTCACCCTGGTCGGTGCCACCACGCGCCAGGGCCTGCTGACCACGCCGCTGCGTGACCGGTTCGGCATT
The DNA here is from genome assembly GCA_041169825.1 of Pseudomonadota bacterium. Classification (GTDB taxonomy): domain Bacteria; phylum Pseudomonadota; class Alphaproteobacteria; order Sphingomonadales; family Sphingomonadaceae; genus Novosphingobium. The sequence continues at coordinate 7,645 of JBEEIN010000046.1, read as the reverse complement.
CCGGTCCGGCTGAACTTCTATACCGAGGCGGAACTGGAGCGGGTGGTGACCCGCGGGGCCGGCCTGCTCGGCATCGGGATCGAGCCGGCCGGCGCGCGCGAAATTGCGCGGCGTTCGCGCGGCACGCCCCGGATCGCGGGCCGCTTGCTGCGCCGGGTGCGCGATTTTGCCCATGTCGAAGGCCATGCCGCGATCACCCAAGGCCAGGCCGATTCCGCGCTGACCCGGCTGGAGGTTGATAACCTGGGCCTAGACGCGATGGACCGGCGCTATCTGACCATGATTGCCGAGCTGTACAATGGCGGGCCGGTCGGGGTCGAAACGTTGGCCGCTGGCCTGTCAGAACCGCGTGATACGATCGAGGATGTGATCGAACCCTACCTGATCCAGCTGGGGCTGGTGGCCCGGACCGCGCGCGGGCGCTGCCTAAACGCGCGGGCCTGGCAGCATCTGGGGCTGAATCCACCGGCCGGAAACCAGGGCGGCCTGTTCGATTCTGCCGATTCGCAAGACGGATAGCGCTTAACACGCTTGGGCCATTAGGGTTTTTGTCCTCATACGGTTCCAGTTTGGGACAAGTACCTGCCTGCGGACCCCGCGATGCCGAATTTCCTGCCCTGCGAAGGCGGAAACAGGGTTAATGCGATTGTCGCTTAATCATTCCTCTGCGTTTTTAGGCCCATAGAGGCATCTCAGCTGCATTGGGCGGCTGGATCAGTCCCTGCCAAGGCAAAGAGAGCAGAGCTTATGTCGGTTCGTATGGCCCTAGTGAAGATATCGGCGCTTGCCGCGGGCGGCGTTTTGATTGGCGGCGGTGCAGTGCATGTTGCCGAGGCACCCGCGGCCCAGGTCCAGTACGTCAAGCACGCCCGGATCAAGCCGGTTGCCCGGGCAAAGGCCCCAGTGCTCAAGCGGCGGATCATCCGGACCGCGTGCCAGGCAGAAAGCCCCAATGCCGCGCGACGGGTCATACGCCGCGCAGCCCCCTGCCTGGCGCCGGAACAGCCGCAATTGGCCATGGTGCCGATGGCAATGCCGCTCCCACCCATGCCGCCAATGCCTGGTTCCCAGGGCGGTGGCGAAGTGACCGTGATTGGCGGCTCGGGCGGATTCGGCTTCGGCGGTGGCTTCTTCGGCGGCTTCTTTGGCGGTGGCGGAAGCAGTGGCGGAGGGAGTGTCGCAATCTCGACCACCACGACCGGCTCGACCACGAGCACCACCACTGGCGGCGTTACCTCAACCGGCGGCTCGTTCACCTCGACGGGCGGTTCGTCCACTTCAACCGGCGGGGGCATCAGCTCGACCGGGGGTTCTTCAACCTCCTCGAGCAGCGGCTCGACCTCATCGGGGGGGTCAAGCTCCTCGACTTCGACAGGGGGCTCTTCCAGCTCTAGCGGGGGCTTCATCACCTCGAGCGGTGGCTTCTCCACCTCCGGGTCGAGCGGCTCGAGTTCGAGCTCCAGCTCCAGCTCCAGTTCGGGGTCGAGCTCCAGCTCCAGCTCGGGCGGGGCAACTTCGACGTCGTCCTCCGGCTCAAGCGGGGGATCATCGTCGTCTTCCTCCTCGTCTTCGTCGTCTTCTTCCGGTTCGACGGGCGGGATCTCCACTTCAACTTCCAGCGGGTCGACTTCGAGCTCAAGCAGCAGTTCGTCGTCAAGCTCGAGCTCAAGCTCGAGCAGCACCTCGGGCTCAAGTTCGGGCAGTTCTTCAACGTCGAGTTCAACCTCAAGCGGTTCGTCAACCTCTAGCGGTTCTTCAACCTCCACGGGTTCGTCAACCTCGAGCGGGAGTTCCACCGGCGGCTCGAGCGGAACCCCGGTCCCTGCACCGCCGATGCTGTTGTTATTCGGCGCGGCGGCCGCAACGATTGCCGGGCGCCGACGGTTCGGGAAAAAGGCCGTCGGCTGACGATCCCGGTACGGTCCGAATAAATAAAAAGGGCGGCCCGTGAAGGCCGCCCTTTTCTGTTCAGGCGTTCATTCCGGCCGGGATCAGGCGGCCAGCTTGCGCAGCACATAGTGCAGGATGCCGCCGTTCATGAAGTACTCAACCTCGTTGGCGGTATCGATCCGGCACAGCGCGGTGAAGCTGAACTGGCTGCCATCCTTGCGGGTGACCATCACTTCCACGTCCTGGCGCGGCTTGAGATCGGCCACACCCTTGATCGTGTAGGTGCAGTCACCGTCGAGGCCCAGCGTTTCGCGGGTTTCGCCATCCTTGAACTGCAGCGGCAGCACGCCCATGCCGACCAGGTTCGAGCGGTGGATGCGCTCAAAGCTTTCGACGATCACGGCGCGGACGCCCAGCAGGTTGGTGCCCTTGGCTGCCCAGTCACGACTCGAGCCGGTGCCGTATTCCTTGCCGGCGACAACCACCATCGGGGTGCCATCAGCCTTGTGCTTCATCGCCACGTCGTAAACCGGCAGGACCTGGTCGCCATAGCGGCTGAACCCGCCTTCGGTGCCGGGGACCATCTCGTTCTTGATGCGGATATTGGCAAAGGTGCCGCGCATCATCACTTCGTGGTGGCCACGGCGCGCGCCGTAGGAGTTGAAGTCCGCCTTGGCGACCTGATGCTCCATCAGCCACTGGCCCGCCGGGCTGTCAGCCTTGATGTTGCCAGCCGGGCTGATGTGGTCGGTGGTGATCGAATCGCCCAGGATCAGCAGCGGCTTGGCTTCGATGATGTCCTGCACCGGGGCGGGGGTCATCGACATGCCTTCGAAATAGGGCGGGTTGGCAACATAGGTGCTACCGGCACGCCACGAATAGGTTTCCGAACCCGTGACATTGATCGCCTGCCAATGCGCGTCGCCCTTGTAGACGTCGGCATAGCGGGCCTGGAACATCTCGCGCGTGACGCAGGCGTTCATCGTTTCGGCCACTTCCAGATTGGTCGGCCAGATGTCCTTCAGGAACACGTCCTGACCATCCTTGCCCTTGCCGATCGGGGTGGTGACGAAATCGTCGATCACCGTGCCCTTGAGGGCATAGGCCACGACCAGCGGCGGGCTGGCGAGGAAGTTGGCGCGCACATCGGGGCTGACGCGGCCTTCGAAGTTGCGGTTGCCCGAGATGACGGCGGCGGCAACCAGGCCATTTTCGTTGATCGCCTTGCTGATCGGTTCGGCCAGCGGGCCCGAGTTGCCGATGCAGGTGGTGCAGCCATAGCCGACCAGGTTGAAGCCGATATTGTCGAGGTGCGACTGCAGCCCGGCCTTTTCGAGATAGTCGGTGACCACCTGCGATCCGGGGGCGAGCGAGGTCTTGACCCACGGCTGCGGCTTCAGGCCCAGCTCGTCGGCCTTCTTGGCAACCAGACCGGCGGCAACCAGCACGCCCGGGTTGCTGGTGTTGGTGCAGCTGGTGATTGCGGCGATCATCACGTCGCCATCGCCAACGGTGAAGTCCTTGCCTTCCACCGGCACGCGGGCGTTGGTCTTCTTGTAGGTTTCGGCCATGTCCTTGGCGAAGACATCGTCAACGTCTTCCAGGTTGACGCGGTCCTGCGGGCGCTTCGGCCCGGCGAGCGAGGGGACGACGGTGCCCATGTCGAGCTCAAGCGTGCTCGAGAAGACGAATTCGGCGGCCGGATCGATCCAGAAACCCTGCTCCTTGGCATAGGCTTCGACCAGCGCGATCTGGCTTTCCTCGCGGCCGGTCAGGCGCAGGTAGTCGAGCGTCTTGTCGTCGATCCCGAAGAAGCCGCAGGTCGCGCCATATTCCGGCGCCATGTTGGCCAGGGTCGCACGGTCCGCCAGGCTGAGCGAAGCAAGGCCCGGGCCATAATATTCAACAAAGCGGCCCACCACGCCATGCTTGCGCAGCATATTGGTGCAGGTCAGCACCAGGTCCGTCGCGGTCACGCCTTCGCGCAGCGCGCCGGTCAGCTTGAAGCCGACCACTTCGGGGATCAGCATCGACACCGGCTGGCCCAGCATGGCCGCTTCGGCTTCGATCCCGCCAACGCCCCAGCCCAGCACGCCCAGGCCATTGATCATGGTGGTGTGGCTGTCGGTGCCGACACAGGTATCCGGATAGGCAATCGTCGCACCGCTGGCGTCTTGGCTGGTCCAGACCGCCTGGGCGATGTTTTCCAGGTTCACCTGGTGGCAGATGCCGGTGCCCGGGGGCACGGCGTAGAAGTTGTTGAGCGACTTGGAACCCCACTTCAGGAAGTCATAGCGCTCCATGTTGCGGTGGTATTCGATCTCAACGTTTTCCTGGAATGCCTTGGGGTGGCCGAATTCATCGACCATCACCGAGTGGTCGATCACCAGATTGACCGGGACCAGCGGGTTGATCTTGCTGGTGTCGCCGCCGAGTTTGGCAATGGCATCGCGCATCGCCGCCAGGTCAACCACGCAGGGCACGCCGGTGAAGTCCTGCAACAGCACGCGGGCCGGACGGTACTGGATTTCCTCGGTCGATTCCTTGGGGTTCTTCTGCCAGTCGATCACCGCCTTGACGTGATCGGTTGAGACGGTGAAGCCGCCGTCTTCAAAACGGAGCAGGTTTTCCAGCAGGACCTTCATCGAGAAGGGCAGGCGGCTGACATCGCCCAGCTTGGCCGCCGCCTTCTTCAGCGAATAATAGGCATAGTCCTTGCCGCCGACGTTCAGCGTGCTGCGCGTCCCGAGCGTGTCCTGTCCGACCTGGGTCATCCCGCAAATTCTCCTGTTGGTGGTGCCCGCCTGCGCGCACGCCCCTTTCGCGGGTGCAGCCGAGCCGTATCGGCGCCGCCGATGCGCGGGTTTTGGCAGAAGGTCAAGGGGCTGGGCCGGGAATCCCGGCCAGAGCGGATTAAAGCGTCGTCTGCTCGGTGTGCACCGGTGCCGCCTTGCGCGCAGCGATCCAGCAGCCGATCACGATCAGCGCGACCCCTGCCAGGGTTTCGACCGTAACCGGCTCGGCAAATACCAGCCAGCCGAACAGGGCTGCCCAGACAAAAGCCGTATACTCGATCGGCAACAGCACCTGGGCTTCGGCGCGGCCATAGGCCCAGCTCAGCAGCATCAGCGAAACCGCGGCCAGAGCGGCCCCGGCGGCGATCTCGCCCAGCACAGGCAGGCTTGGCGTCGCCGCCAGCCAGGGGGCGGCAAGCGCCAGGAACAGGCCGGCAAAACCCATCTGGAACAGCGCGACTTCCTGCGGGCTGGCTAATTGGGCCTGTTTGCGTTGCAGGATCAGGTTGAAGGCATAAAGCACGGCAGACAGCAGCACGGCGGCGATGCCCCAGACCGCCTGCTCATCCAGCGCGGCACGGCCCAGCCGGCCAGCCCCGATCACCAGAACGCCCGCGAATCCAAGCAGCGATGCGATCACGGCATTGCGCCCAATCGTCTCGCCCAGCATCACCGCCGCCAGATAGAGTGCAATCAGTGGGGCGATGAACGACAGGGCGATTGCTTCGGCCAGCGGCAGGCGGATCAGCCCCCAGAAAAAGCTGGTGGCCAGCCCGGCGCTGATCGCCCCGCGCAGGGCATGAAGGCGCAAGGCCGGACGATCGGGCCAACGCCCGCCGGTGGCGCGCCACAGGGGCAACATCAGCAGCACGCCAAAGCCCGACCGGAACAGCATAGCGTTATAGGCGCCAACCTGCAGGCTGGCGCTCTTCATCACCGCATCCATCACGCTGAACAGCGCGATCCCGCTGGCGGCAACCAGGAATGGCATGACAGGATGATGGCGATGCTGGCCCGACGGCACGAAGTTTTCTCCCTTGCCGTGCCGGGTAGGTCAGGCGGGCAGGAGTGGCAAGCTAAGGCTGGTATTTATCGGAAATCGCTGTATCTTTGCAAAACTACGTAGAGAAGGGTCGGCCATGGAAAGTGCCAGTCAACCACCGGTGAATGCCGAGCCGCAGGGTGGGGAGCTGGTCCGGCGCCACGCCCTCGCAACCCGGTTGTGGCACTGGACCAATGCGCTCTCCATCCTGGTCATGCTGATGAGCGGGCTGATGATCCTTAACGCCCATCCCCGGCTTTACTGGGGCCATTTCGGGTCAGAACATGATCCGGCCTGGCTGGTCCTGGCCCCATTGGAAGACACGGCCTTCCCCGGTTGGATGACCATCCCTTCGCATTACAGCTTGGCTGATGCGCGGCTCTGGCATTTTGCCTTTGCCTGGCTGCTGGTCCTGGCCTTTACCGGTTACCTGGTCTGGGGGCTGCTACGCGGCCACATTGCGAAGCGGCTCCACATCACGCTTGCGGAATGGAGCCCGCGACACATCCTGCATGACATTGTTGAGCATGCGCAGCTGCGCTTTCCGACCGGGGCAGCGGCGCTCAATTACAACGTGCTTCAGAAAATCGCCTATGGCGGGGTGCTGTTCGTGCTGTTGCCGGCCATGATCCTGTCCGGCCTGGCCATGTCGCCCGCGCTCGATGCGGCCTGGCCCTGGCTGATTGATCTGTTTGGCGGACGGCAGTCGGCCCGCTCGATCCACTTCATCGCCGCCATGGGGCTGGTGTTGTTCTTCCTGGTTCACATGGCGATGGTCGTGCTGGCCGGGCCAATCAACGAAGTCCGCTCCATGATCACCGGTTGGTATCGGTTGCCACAGGAAAAGGAGCCGCGCGCATGATCATCACCCGCCGCAAGGCTTTGCAATGGGGTGCCGTTGGGACTGGCGGTCTGCTCCTGTCAGGCTGCGATGCGCTGAATGACAGTCCGTCGTTCAAAGGGGCCATTGCCGGGGTCGGTCGCCTGCATGAGCTGACCCAGCGGGCGATCATCGGCGATAGCCTGGCGCGCGAATTTACCGAGGCGGACATGTCCCCGGTGTTCAAGGCCAATGGCAGCCTGATGGTTGCCGATCCGGCCTATCGCGGCATGCTGGCCAACGGTTTTGCGCAATGGGCGCTCAAGGTGGATGGACTGGTGCATCGCCCGCTCGCGCTGCCGCTCACGGCCCTGCAGGCGATGCCGCAGCGCACCCAGATCACCCGCCATGATTGCGTTGAGGGGTGGAGCGCGATCGGCAAGTGGCAGGGGCCGCAACTGGGCGCGATCCTCCGTTCAGCCGGGCTGATTCCCGGCGCACGTTATGTCGTCTTCCACTGCGCCGACAAGCTGGAAGGCAAGCCCTATTACGAATCGATCGATCTGGTCGAAGCCTTCCATCCGCAGACCATTTTGGCCTGGCGGATGAACGATGCGCCGCTGACCGAACCCCATGGTGCGCCGATCCGCCTGCGCAGCGAACGCCAGCTGGGCTACAAGCAGGCCAAGTACATCATGCGGATCGAACTGCGCGAAACTCTTGCCGGTCTCTACGGCGGCAAGGGCGGCTTCTGGGAAGACAATCGCGGTTACCAGTGGTGGGCCGGGATTTAACCTAGATAAGCCGGCGGACGGCCTCGCCGGAATAGAGCCACAGTTCCCCGCCTTCGCGCTGCACGCTGCCCATCGCCGCGTTGAAAGCAGCCATGTGTGCGCTCTGGCCGTGTGCTGCGAGGGCCTCCGCCGATTCCCAGCGTTCGGCGATGCGGATCAGGTCCGGGTCGTTGATATCACGCGCGAAAGCATAGGACAGGCAGCCTTCTTCCTTCAGGGTTTCTGCCACCATGGTGCGCGCTGCTTCGGCCACCCCGTCGAATTGCCCTGATGCCAGCTTCAGCCAGCCTTCGATGATCAGCAT
>JBEEIN010000045.1:0-10265 GCA_041169825.1 Pseudomonadota bacterium | reverse complement strand
GCGCGCTGCCGAGATTGGTCGCGATGATCCGCGGATTGCAGCCTTTGCGCGCCCCAAGGCGACGCTTGCCCTTACCGACAACGCATCGCCAGCTGCTGCTTCTGCCGCACGCCCAGGCCGCGCGCGCAGCCGTCAAATTCCTGCGGAAACGCGGCCACAACCTGCAACTTCACTTCCCGTGCGGTCTGACAGCCCGCCGGTGGTGCCTTAGTTGAAGCCCGCGGGAGTTGCGCTGGCAGCTTCGCCGCAGGGTGTTCCTGCTTCGAGCGAAGCGCCAAAGCCTGCGTCCAAGCCTTTGGCTTCGGGTTCGGCAGCGTCGGTTGGCCCGGGCTTTTCGGCGTTGGACAATCCAAAGGCAACTGTTCCGGAAGCAGCATCGAGCCCGGCCCCGGCGGTTGGGCCGGTGCCCGTGCAAGTCGCGGTAACTGCGCCAAAGCCGGCCCCGACTGTCATTGCTGCGCCTCCGCCCGGTCCTGCAGCAGCATCACCCGCGCCGCCGCTTGCGGCCTTGCCCAAGAAGCAACGCAATCTGGCCGATGTCTTCGCCGACTTGGCCCCACCCAGCCGCGAGATTGAGCTGGCTGCCGGCGCGGTCGACCTGCGCAAGATTGCGGCGGAGCGGGCAAAGGCCGAAGCCGCAGAGGCGAAGGCTGCCAAGGCCAAGGAAGCGGCGGCCAAGAGCCCCGCTGTCACCCAGCCCAGCCGGATCTGGATCCAGCTTGCTGGCAGCCGTGACAAGGCCGGCCTTGGTGGCGATTTCCGTCGGTTTAGCCGCAACGATCCCGAATTGTTCAAGGGTCGCAAGGGCTTCACCAGCGCATGGGGGCAGGCGACGCGCCTGCTGACTGGTCCGTTCCCCAACGAAAAGGCGGCGACTGTATTGCTCGCACAAGTCAAGAAGGCGGGGATTTCCGACGCTTTCATCTGGACTAGCCCGGCGGGGCAGGTGGTCGATCCCCTGCCGGCTACGAAGTAACGCGAGCAGGTCTTTTCCACACCTTGTAAACAGGGTTATCGAGTTTTGCGCAGTTGCGAAGGGACCGCGCATTGTCGCCGCACCCCTTCCCAACGCATCCAGCATCCATGATGCAGGGTAACCGCGAATATCAGCGTGACGACGATGCGGCTCCGGTCGACATGTTGGCGTCGCTTTTCGAGGCCCGCGGCTGGCCCTGCGAATTCGTTAGCGAGGACGAGATCTCGGGCGAGATCAAGGGAAGCTGGGCGAACTATACCGTCCGGGGCATCTGGCGGCGCGAGGATCACGTTCTGCAATTGCTATGCCTGCCCGATATTCGCGTGCCCGATGATAAGCGGACCGGCGTCTTTGAATTGTTGGCCCTGGTCAATGAGCAGCTTTGGGTCGGCCATTTCGACATCTGGTCGAATGGCGGCGTGCTGCTTTACCGCCACGGGCTATTGCTGGGCGATGAGGGCTTGCTGAGCCTTGCCCAGGCCCAGGTGGCGGTGGAAGCCGCAATCGAGGAATGCGACCGGTTCTATCCGGCCTTCCAGTTCATCTTGTGGGGCGACAAGACGCCGGCCGAGGCGCTGTCCGCCGCGCTGGTCGATGCCGCCGGGGAAGCGTAGGGGCTTGCCAATGGGCAAGCTTGATTCGATCCTGATCGTCGGCTGCGGCAACATGGGCGGGGCCATGTTGCGCGGTTGGCTCGCGGCTGGTGCCGACCCGGGCCGGTTCACGGTGGTCGACCCATTCCTGGCGACCGTGCCTGACGGTGTGACCCTGCTGCGCGATCTGCCGCAGGACACCTTTGATGCGATCCTGCTGGGAGTGAAGCCGCAGGCCTTTACCGAGGTTGCTGCCGCCCTGGCACCGCGCGTCGGTTCATCGACCTTGATCCTTTCGATCCTTGCCGGGATCGAACTGGCCAGCCTCGCCCAGGCGCTGCCGCAGGCGTGTGGCTGGGTGCGGATCATGCCCAATCTTGCGGCCGCGCTGGGCAAATCGCCGATGGCGCTGGCTGGTCAAGGCGCGGGACCTGCGGTTCAAGCCACTGTCAACGCGCTGCTGGCGCCGCTCGGACAGCCGGAATGGATCGACGAAGCCCAGTTTGATCTCGCGACCGCGCTTGTCGGATCTGGTCCCGCCTTCGTTTACCGTTTCATCGATGCTCTGGCGGCAGGCGGCACGGCGCTCGGCTTTGCGCCGGATCAAGCCCAGCGGCTGGCGCTGGCCATGGTTGAAGGCGCGGCGCAGTTGGCCAGCCATTCGCCGCATGGGCCGGCTGACCTGGCGCGGATGGTGGCCAGCCCCGGTGGGACAACCGAAGCCGGGCTCAAGGTCCTTGATGCCGATCAGGCGTTTGAACGGCTTGTCGCTGCCACCTTGCAGGCCGCGCGTGACAGGGGAGCGGAACTGGCCGCCTTAGCCGTCACAACGAAACAGCCTTAATCAGGACCAATTCATTCCGATTTCGCTTGAAAGCGGAGCCGATCTTGCCGATATTCTGTGTCTCGGGTGGCTATCGTGCCGCCTGCAACATGGAGTTTGAGTCATCATGGCTAACTGGAACGATCCCCAGCCCACCAAGACGGGCTTCGGTGCGTCCCCCAGCCTCAATGGCGAAGTGCTTGGCACTGGCGCGACCTATGACGCAGGTCTGCGCAAGCACATGCTCGCCATTTACAACTATATGGCCTCGGGCGTGCTGCTCTCGGGCATTGTCGCGCTGCTGTTTGCCAGTTCCGGCCTGGCCGCGCAGGTTCTGACCACCCCGCTGAAGTGGGTGATCATGCTCGCCCCGCTGGGCTTTGTCTTTGGGATGAGCCTGGGCGCCAATCGCATGGCTACCAGCACGCTCCAGGCGTTGTTCTGGGGCTTCTGCACCGTGATGGGCCTGTCCTTGTCGTCGATCTTCCTGGTCTTTACCGCCAGTTCGATCGCCAGCACCTTTTTCGCGACCGCCGGTGCCTTCGCCGGGCTTAGCCTCTATGGCTACACCACCAAGAAGAGCCTGTCGGGCATGGGTTCGTTCATGGTGATGGGCCTGATCGGCATCCTGATCGCGATGCTGATCAACATCTTCCTGCAGTCAAGCGCGCTTCAGCTCGCCATTTCGATCCTCGGCGTGGTGATCTTCGCGGGTCTGACCGCCTGGGACACGCAGCGGCTTAAGCAGGAATACTACATGCTGCAGGGCACCGAGTTCGCCGGCAAGGCGGTGGTGCTGGGCGCACTGACGCTCTACCTGGACTTCATCAACATGTTCCAGTTCCTGCTCAGCTTCCTGGGGAACCGCGACTAGGCCTGCGCGGTTCATCTAACCGGGCTCTGATCGTGCCCGGCGCGCTATTCGGCGCGCCGGGCATTTTCTTTAGCATTATTGGGCGCTAGAAACCGGCTACAACTTGCTGGAGCGATGTCGCAGGTAAAGTCCCGGCACAACGCTGGCTACGGGAGAAGACGGTGCGGAGGATCAGGAGCGCGTTGAACCCATTCCTTGTCGCAAGCGCCCTGTCGTTGCTGCTGGTTGCCGGCGCGGCCGATGCCAAGAAGAAGAAAGCACCGCCGCCACCACCGTCGCCGCCCGCCCAGAAGTGGGTTTTCGTGCCGTGGAAGCCCACGCCGCCAAACAACGCATCGCCCAAATTTGTCCCGCCACCAGTTGGCCCCGATGGCTTGCGGATTAGCGTCAATCGCAACATTTCGCCTGCCCAAGCGGTGTGGAACCTGCGTTCGGGCTACAATGTCGCTGCGCTCAACTGCCTGGAACCGCGTCACGCCCAGATTCTGGTCAATTACCGCGCGTTCCTGCGCACCCATGCCAAGGCGTTGCGGGCGGCCAATCTCAAGGTCGATAGCGAATGGCGCGGCAAATATGCTGCCGGTTTCGTCAAGGCGCGCGAAACCTACATGACCGAAGTGTACAATCGCTTCGCCATGCCCCCAACCCTCCCGGCCTTCTGTGATGCCGCTCTGGCGATGAGCAACGATGCCAAGGCGATCAAAGTGGGCCAACTTGATCGCTTTGCCGCCACCAGCCTGCCCAATCTGGAGATTGTCTTCGACGATTTCTATAAGCGGTACGACCAGTACAAGGCTGACCTGGCAGCTTGGGAGGCAAAGTGGGCCGGTTACACCCCCGGCACGAATATCCTGGTACCGGTATCCAGCCCGCTGGCGATGAACGATGCTCAGTCCACCGAGGTGCGCCCCCAAACCCCGTAACTTTGCTCTTCCATGGCTGGGGGGCATTCGCTAAGGGAGCGCCTCGCATCGGGCGGCTTGCCGCCCGTTCGCACTGGAACGGGGCCGTAGCTCAGATGGGAGAGCGCGTCGTTCGCAATGACGAGGTCAGGGGTTCGATCCCCCTCGGCTCCACCATTCCAGTGTGTCGATAATCGCCCCATCTTGGGCTGCGAACGGCAGCCTTCTGCGCTTCCGGTGCTCACGGCCAGCAGGCCGCTCCGCTCCGGTTCTCGAAAGCCACCATTCTCGCCTCAAGCTGAGCCAATTCTCGACACACTGGCGGCTTTGATCCTCAAGCGCGACAATCGCGCGAAATCTCGTTAGAACCCCTTCCATGCATTTTCTCGACCAGGCCAAGATTTACATCCGCTCGGGGCAGGGCGGCCCGGGAGCGGTCAGTTTCCGGCGTGAGAAGTATGTTGAATATGGCGGACCGGACGGCGGCAATGGCGGCAAAGGCGGGGACATCATCTTTGAAGCCGTCGCCGGGCTGAATACGCTGATCGACTTCCGCTATGCCCAGCACTTCAAGGCCCCGCGCGGCGTTCACGGATCTGGCAAGGATCGCAATGGTGCGGCGGGCAAGGACCTCGTGATCAAGGTTCCCGTCGGCACCCAGATCATCTCTGACGAGGATCGTGAGACCGTGCTGCTGGACCTGACCGAGGCGGGACAGCGCGTTACCTTCCTTGAAGGTGGCCTCGGTGGCCGCGGCAATGCCAGTTATAAAACCAGCACCAACCGCGCCCCGCGCCAGCACCAGCCGGGCGAGATGGGTGAGGAAATGTACGTCTGGCTGCGGCTGAAGCTGCTGGCCGACGTTGGCCTGGTTGGCCTGCCCAATGCCGGCAAGAGCACCTTCATCAACAAGATCACCAACACCAAGGCCAAGGTCGGTGATTACGCCTTCACCACGCTGAAGCCGCAGCTTGGCGTGGTGCGCCACCGCGACCGCGAATTTGTGCTGGCGGACATCCCCGGCCTGATTGCGGGCGCTGCTGAAGGCGCCGGGATCGGTGATCGCTTCCTGGGCCATATCGAGCGTTGCCGGGTGCTGATCCACCTGATTGACATCAACGGGACCGATCCGGCCGAGGCGCTGGAGATTATCGAGGACGAGCTGGAGGCCTATGGCAATGGGCTTGATGAAAAGCCGCGCCTGATCGCGCTCAACAAGGTCGACACGGTCGATGCCGAACTGGTCAAGATGTTCATCAAGGAACTGAAGGACGCCGGGGCCAAGAAGATCTATCCGATCTCCGGTGCGACGGGGAAGGGCATGGATGCCCTGCTCGATGCCGTGATCGATTACCTGCCGGCGGCCACGGTCACGGAACGGCCCGACGGCGAACGCGAAGAGGGGGAAGAGCAGCCCTGGTCGCCGCTCTAACCCCGTTGCATCCCGCGCTGATTCCCCTAATCGGCAAACGATGAAGATTACCCGCCTTTCCGATCTGGCCGATGCGACCCTCTGCCGTCGCCTGGTGGTGAAGGTTGGCTCATCGTTGCTGGTCGGCAAGGAGGGCGTGCGCCGCCAATGGCTGGTTGGCCTGGTGGCAGAGATCGCCGCTGCCCGTGCCCGCGGGCAGGAAGTGATCGTGGTCTCATCCGGCGCGATTGCCTTGGGTGCGGCAACGCTGCGGCTGGAGAAGGGCGGGCGTGGCAGCCTGGCCGATGCGCAGGCGGCAGCGGCCGTTGGCCAGATCGCCTTGTCTGGCCTGTGGGCGGAGCTGCTCGGCGCGCACCGTGTTACCGCGGCGCAATTGCTGCTGACCCTGGAAGACCTTGAGGATCGCCGCCGCTACCTTAATGCGACGGCCACGCTTACCCGCCTGCTCGATGCCGGGGCCGTGCCGGTGATCAATGAAAATGACAGCGTTGCCACCCAGGAAATCCGCTTTGGCGATAACGACCGGCTGGCAGCGCGGGTGGCTCAGGCGGCTCAGGCCAACGCCGTGCTGCTCTTGTCGGATGTTGATGGTCTGTTCGATCGCAATCCCGCTCAGGCTGGTGCACGCCTGTTACCCGAGGTACGCGGCGTGACGGCAGAGGTGCACGCCATGGCGACCGGCGGTTCCTCGTCCGGAATGGGTTCAGGCGGCATGACGTCAAAGCTTCAGGCAGCGGAAATTGCCGAACGCGCCGGGATTGCCCTGGCCATCGCCAGCGGCCTGCATGATGCGCCAATTGCCCGCGCCACGGCAGAGGGGATCGGCACCCTCTTCTTACCCCGGCGTAAGGATGCCGGACGCAAGGCCTGGCTAGGCGGACGGTTGCGGCTGAAGGGTGCATTGATGATCGATGCGGGCGCGGGGCAGGCGCTGGCCAAGGGATCCAGCCTCCTGGCGGCCGGGGTGGTGCAGGTTGAGGGCGAATTCCTGCGCGGCGACGCGGTGGCGATTCGCAACCTTGCGGGCGAGACGTTGGCGCATGGCCTTGCCGAATATGATGCAGCGGAGTGCGCGCGCCTGATGGGTACCAATTCGGCCCAGCACGCCGCACTGTTGGGTTATGCGCCGCGCTCTGCGGTGGTCCACCGTGACCAGATGGTGGTGCTGTGACGATAGCCGTGACCGGGGCTACCGGCTTTGTTGGCCAGGCCCTGCTCGATCGCGCCGCGAAATCCGGCATTGCGGTCCGCGCACTGACCCGGCGCGAACAGCCTGCACGAGATGGGGTGGAATGGGTGCGCGGCGATCTGGATGATCACGCCGCGCTCCGCCGTCTGTGTCGCGGCGCCGAAGCGGTCATCCATGTCGCCGGCGTGGTCAATGCGCCCGACGCCGAAGGGTTCGAGCGCGGCAATGTTATCGGCACCCTGAATGTGATCGAGGCGGCCCGGCATGCCGGTGTGCCGCGGTTGGTCCATGTCTCTTCGCTATCGGCGCGCGAGCCGGATCTTTCGGTCTACGGTGCCAGCAAGGCGCGGGCTGAGAAGCTTGTCCGGGCCAGCGGAATCGATTGGACCATCGTCCGTCCGCCCGGCATCTACGGCCCGCGTGACACCGAATATTTCGAGATGTTCCGCCTGGCGCGGTGGGGCTTGCTGCCGGTGCCGCCGCGCGAGGGCCGCAGCTCACTGATCCACGTTGACGATCTGGCCCGACTCTTGCTGGCCCTGTTGCCCGGCAATGAAGAGGTCTCGCACCGGATTTACGAGCCGGACGATGGCCGCAAGCAGGGCTGGAGCCATTTTGAACTGGCCCGAGCTATCGGCTGGGCGATGGGAAGGCGGCCGTGGGTTATCCACCTCAGCCGTGCTTCGCTGGAACGGATCGCCCGCGCCGACCGGTTCGTCCGCAAGCACAAGGCCAAGCTGACGCTCGACCGGGTTGGCTACATGACCCATCCCGATTGGGTCGTAACCCACGGCGCACGCCCGCCTTCTGGTCTGTGGCGGCCATTGATCCCGACGCGCGAAGGCCTGAAGGCCACAGCACAGTGGTATCGCGAAAACGACTGGTTTTGATCTAAAACGCCGGGTCGTATCCCGGCGGCAGTTCACTGGCCGCACCGTCGACATGGATGCCGCATTCGGTCTTGTCCCAGCCTTTCCACCGCCCCGAACGCGGGTCTTCGCCTGGTGCAACGCGGGTGGTGCAGGGGGAGCAGCCGATTGAGGGGTAACCTTGCGCCACCAGCGGGTGGGCGGGCAGCCCGGTCGCCTCAAAATAGGTGTGGACCTGGTCGCTGGACCAGGTGGCCAGCGGATTGATCTTGAGCCGACCCTGCGCATCGGTCTGGTCCAGCTCAAAGGTCGGCAGGCCGGCCCGCGTGGCGCTCTGAAAGCCCTTGCGGCCGGTAAAACTGGCGTCGAAATGGGTCAGGGCCGCTGCCAGCGGCTGAACCTTGCGGATCTCGCAGCAGCCATCCGGATCATAGGACCAGCGCAGGCCAGTGCCGTCACGCGCAGCCAGCGCCTCCGGATTGGGGGTCAGGTTGACCAGGTTGGTCATGCCCAGCCGCTTCATCACCTCGTCCCGATAGGCCAGCGTTTCGGGGAAATGCTTGCCGGTATCAAGGAACAGCACCGGGACCGAGCGATCAATCGTCGCAATCAGGTGCAGCAGCACGGCGCTTTCCGCGCCAAAGCTGGAAACGGCGGCAACATCACGCGCCAGCCCCTCGCGCAGGACGGCGCGCAGCATGGCGATGGTTGGCACATCGGCGAACCGCGCATTGAGCGCTTCGACATCGGCCGCGGAGAACCGCGGTCCGGTGCGAAGCACGTCAAGGCGCCGCGCCGGTTCAGCCATTGGCCCCAAGTCCATGGCGACGCGCCCAAATTGGTGCGCGGCCGTCCGTGGTCGGCTGATAGACCTCGGCATAGCGGCCCAAGGCGTTTTCGGCATCAACCGGATCAAGCGGCACTTCGGGCGCGAAGGCATCAAAGCCGCAGCGGCGCAAATAGGCCAGTTGATCGACCAGCACGTCACCAACCGCCCGCAGCTCGCCTTTGTAGCCTGCCTCGCGCAAGATCCGCGCGGCCGAATAGCCACGGCCATCGCCGAACACCGGGAAGTTCACTTCGATCAGCTGGATCCGGCCGAGATGCGGGATCAGGTCACGTGCATCGTCACCGGGTTCAAGCCTGACCGCGGCGGCGTTGGTCTGTTCGCCAAAGGCATCGACCGTGACACCGGGATCGGCAACCGGCTCGTCAGTGCGGAACCGGAACTGGACTTCAGCCATAGATCGCCTCCTTGAACGGGGCCATGCCGATGCGGCGATAGGTGTCGAGGAAGCGCTCCTGCCCTTCCTTGTTGCTCAGGTAGACTGCGGTGGCCTTTTCAACCGCGTCGACAATCCCGTCCTCATCAAAGCCAGGACCGGTGATTGTGCCAAGCGAGGTATCGGCCGCTTCGCTGCCGCCGAGCAGGAGCTGGTAGTTCTCCACCCCCTTGCGGTCGACGCCCAGGATGCCGATGTGGCCAGCGTGGTGGTGGCCACAGGCATTGATGCAGCCGGAAATCTTCAGCTTCAGCTCGCCGATCTCCTGTTGCTTGGCCGCCAGCCGCTGGCTGATCTTCTGCGCGACCGGGATCGAACGCGCATTGGCCAGGCTGCAATAGTCCAGCCCCGGGCAGGCGATGATGTCCCCCACCAGGTCAAGGTTGGCCGTGCCCAGGCCATTGGCCTCGAGCACCTGCCACAGCGCGTAAAGATCCGCCTTCCTGACATGCGGCAGAACGATGTTCTGGGCATGGGTCACCCGCAGTTCGTCAAACGAATACTGCTTGGCCAGGTCAGCCATCAGTCGGATCTGCTCACCCGTGGCGTCGCCCGGAATGCCGCCAACCGGCTTCAGGCTGATCGTCGCGGCGATATAGCCAGGCTGCTTGTGGGCCAGACAGTTGTTATCCACCCACAGCGCGAAGTCCGGGTCCGAGCGGTCGAGAGCATCCGGTGCACCGGCTTCGAACGGCGGGTCCGCAAACATCGCCTTGATCCGCTCCAACTCGGCCAGCGGCGGTTCGATGTTCTGGCTGAGCAGGTGGGCGAATTCGGCCTCAACCTGGCGGGTGTATTCTTCCTTGCCGAGTTCGTGGACCAGGATCTTGATGCGCGCCTTGTACTTGTTATCGCGCCGTCCATATCGGTTATAAACGCGAAGGCATGCTTCCGAATAGGTTATAAACTGATCAATCGGCACGAATGGATTGATGCACGGCGCGATCATCGGCGTCCGGCCCATGCCGCCGCCGACATAGAAGGCCGCGCCAATTTCGCCCGCGGCATTCTTCACGATCTGGATGCCAATATCGTGCAGCTTCATCGCCGCGCGGTCGGTGTCAGAGGCGATCACCGCCATCTTGAACTTGCGCGGCAGGAAGTTGAATTCCGGGTGGAAGGTCGACCACTGGCGGATCAGCTCGGCATAGGGGCGCGGATCGACGACTTCGTCGGCAGCAGCACCAGCGTACTGGTCCGAAGTGGTGTTGCGGATGCAATTGCCCGAGGTCTGGATGGCATGCATCTCTACCGATGCAAGATCGGCAAGAATATCAGGTGCTTCTTCCAGCTTGATCCAGTTGTACTGGATGTTTTGGCGGGT